>JAFGBL010000254.1 GCA_016933115.1 Bacteroidales bacterium
CCAGGTATCCACGGGTACATCCGTGTAAGCATCGCTGAACATGGAAATCACATCTCCGGGATCTTGCGTTGGTGTTGGTGCTGCAACAACCGGCGTCAATACGAAATTTACATTATATGTTATTGTTACCGTCTCATCCTGGGAAGTAACAATAACCTGGGTTGTTCCGGGTAAAGCTGTTGCATCATTGATCACCACTGAAGCAAAGGGGTTAGTGGGAGTAGCTGTAACTGTCGGCACCGGCGAACCTGCAGGCAATTCGTAGTTATAGGATAAAATCCCGGGATCAAAACCGGCTACGGTAGTTCCATTTACTTTTAAATCACTCAAAGTGGCGTCGGAAGCCGCACCACCTGAAGATTTCCAAAAATACCAGTTGTCGAAATAAACAGTACCGTTCCCCACCACTTTAAACTGGAAAACATTGGAAAGATCAACAGGTGCAAAAGCTGAAAGCGGTATATCCACACTTACCCAGCTTTCCTGAGAAATATCCAATACAAAGGGAGTTTCAACCGGACCGGGACTGATCAGGTAAAAACTTAAACTGGTTGAATTGGGTGTCCAAAAATCAATATGAAAGTATTGGTATGAGGCAACATTTTGTGGGCCAGGCAATTCTGTTCCCTGATAATTTAAGTTGGAATATTTCAGTGTATTGTTGCCTGCTGCTAAATAATCGACCGTAACGGTGGTTGACTGTCCCCAGTTCGGATTGAAATTGGTACCGGCCAAATCGGTGTAAGTATCACTGTATATAGAGAGCACATTGGCTTCGGCATGGGGAGGCACGGGAGGTTGATTGGCAGGTTCAGGTAAAGGACCTGTCGGAACCCCGTTTGGCACCTGGATATTATCAAAATAGATAATATGATCCTCTGCTCTTGCAGCAAAATCGGGAATTATTACAATACGGCTGTAAGTATTTCCAATGGACCCGGAGAAATCAAATGTTAATTCTTCCCATTCATTGATAAGCGTGTTGGGAATTAGAATCTCAACCGGTAGGCTCATACCTTCGAATTTGATCCCAACGTTACTGGTAACCGGTTTAAATACCATTATTTTTACCGTAGCATTTGATACATTAAAAGTAAATTCCCCGTCATCATCCGTGAAGCACAAAGCCCAGGGATTACCTGCTGCCCTGGCAGTAAATTTGGCAACTGTTGAACTGGTATTAATACCCCCGCTTACAGGATTTGCAATAATTTCAAGTGGAGGATTATCCCCATTTTCAACAACCACCCAATTCCAGGCGGCACCTACGCCAATAGGTTCAAAATTGATGGTGTGTGTGCTTTGGGCAACAGAGCCCATGGACAGACAAACCAATAAACTAAGTAATAAATTTTTCATGTTGATACGTTTTTAAGTGTTTTCAATTTTTTTCGTTGTAAGGTCATTTTATTTTTTTTGATTTGAATAGTACTCAATGATTAACCCATGAAAATCATTTTGAGTTGATGAACCAAAACCACATGAACAATGACGGATTGAGAAATAAAACGGTACATCAATCCTACACCAAATGATAAGAATCAATACATCAATTTTTCATCAGTTTTCTATCTATCAATAAAATAGCTCTATTGAATGTATTTTACCGTAAAAAAACTCACCCGGGTTAAACAAGGTATCTCTGATTTTGTCGCATGAAATTTTGATCTGAGAAAAAGGGTAGTATCATTAACACAACCCTTTAAATCAGATAGTGATTTACTTTTTCAGAATTTTTGCAACCAGTTTATTTCCCGCTGTATCCACTGCCAGCACAGTGTAAACACCTGATGTTAAAGATGAGGTATCATAGCTGTTTTCTCCAACCTTTGATAATTGAATACTTTGTCCGGACAAAACGTAAGCATAAACAAACTCAATTTCAACATTATCTGATACTGTTAACACATCCCCAACCGGATTTTGCAGAATATTTAATTTTTTAAACGGATGATCAACTACCGATACAAAATCACCAAAGTCAACATCATCCCAATAATAAATATTATCTGCGCCCACGGTTCCAAAATTGAAAAAGATAGAGGCTTTGTTGTAATCATAATCAAAATTGATCTCTGCCGTTCCGGGAGCTTCATTGCTAAAATCAAAAACCAGGGTTTCCCATTCAGAAGCAGTTGTGATGATGGCTTCCGTCTCTACACTGATTGTTGGATCACCCGAATCCTCCACTTTCAATCTGATTGGAATTCCTTCAAGTGGGGACCAAACCCGCACAGTCATAAAGGTTTCACCCACGGCAAAAGGTATGGGGTCAGGGAAACCTGTAGTTCCACCAATGGTTGTACCTGCCCAGGTTTCAGCTCCGGATGTTTTGGTCGTTTTTGCAACCATATTCGATGCATTGGTCGGATCTTCAACAATTTCAGAAATATTACCCCCAAAATCAGTCAAAGCATAATTAACTTCAGGGTCATCAAAAGTTACTGGTAAAGTAACCGGCTCTCCCGTACTTCCACCTCCAAATTCAGGGCCTTCCACATCATCGAAATAATAGGTATTATCGGCTAAAGTGGCAAAATCAAAAAATATAACGATTTTGTCATAAGTTCCCGAAGCTGTACCGGAGAAATTATAAGTGAGTTGCTGCCACTGATTGGGCGTTGTAACATTACCCATCACTTCAACAAATATCCCCGAATTTGTCTTGTCCTCCAGCTTAAACAATACTTCACAAGCAATGGGTGACCAAATCTTGAGCTGAAAGGTAGTGCCGGTACTAAAATCAATATACCCATCCAATTCGGTATAACTGTGGGCCCACTGTTCGGTAGAACGCACAAATTCAGCAACATTGGCGCTGGTATTTATTCCCGAAGGGTCGGGATTGGCAATAATGGTTGGTGAATTCGGCCATCCTGAGAAGGCGACATTCTGATTTCCATCGAAATCATTGTAAATGTACTGCGCATTGACTATTAAACCCAATAGCGCAAAAGCTAAAATTGTAACGATCTGTTTCATAATTATTTCATTTTTAATTAAAAGATATACTTAGTTGTTAATCAATTGCATTTTTTATCAATCAGATATATTTCCGGTCTTTCGCCTTTCCTCCAGTTCTTGTTGCATGGTCAGGCAGGTACTCTGATCAATTGTGTAGAAATACAATAAAATAGCGCCTGACATATAAAGGATGCCGGGAAATACCGAGATCATCAGCTTGATGCCTGTGATTGCGGTTTCCGATTGTGTTTCATTCGGGATGAACTGGTACAGTGCCAGCAGCCAGCCCGCCAGTGCGCCTCCGATTCCCCAGCCTGCTTTTTGTGCGAAAGTGGCGGCAGAAAACACAAGGCCTGTTGCTCTCCTGTTGTACTTCCATTCTGAATAATCGGCTGTGTCGGCCAGCATGGTCCAGAGCAATGGAACAGCCGGGGCATAGGTGAACTTGGCGAGGATGTTGAAAATATAAACTGTTACCAGATTATTGACTCCCGGAAAATAGATCAGGATAAAGAACAGTCCTGAAATTAATGAACTGGCCATGTACACCCTCCGTTTGCCAAAACGTTTTGAAAGCGGTTTCGACAAAGGAATTCCGGCGATCAGCGCCACCGTCCCGATCACATTAAAAAGCTGGACATCCCCTTCATTGCCAATATAATATTTGAAATAATAAGCTATTGAGAGATTCTGCATGGCAAACATCACAAAGGAAATGATGCCAACCAGCGCCAGTATCACCCAGGGCTTGTTCCTGAACAAATTTTGAATATCTTTTTTAAGGTTTTGCCGTTGCTCTGCCGGAGGTTGAACCCGTTCTTTTGTTGTTTTAAAGGTGATCATAAACAGGATAAAACTCACCGCACCAAACAACAGCAACGTGTATTGATATCCCTTTGCATTGTCGCCCTCTCCGAAATAATTCGCCAGCGTCAGTGCTGTTCCTGTAACCACAAACTGACCGGCAAAGGCAAACACAAAACGGTAGGAATTGAGGCCTGCCCGCTCATACGAGTCGGAAGTCATTACCGCTCCGAGGGAGGAGTATGGCAGATTGATTGCTGTGAACACGGTCATCAGCAGGAGGTAGGTTGCCCCGGCATAGATCACCTTGCCCGTAGTTCCAAAATCAGGGGTTGTAAAAGTCAACACAGCCAGAACACTGTAAGGAATGGCCATCCAGAGAATATAAGGCCGGAATTTTCCCCAGCGCGTATTGGTGCGGTCGGCGATCACTCCCATGATCGGGTCGCTAACCATATCCCATATCCGGGCGATCAGCATGATGGTTCCCGCAGCAGCAGCCGAAATGCCGAAAGTGTCGGTATAAAAGATCAGTATCCAGAAACCAACCATATCCCACACGAAATGGGATGCGGTATCACCCAGGCCGTAACCAATCTTCTCTTTAACCGATAATTTTGACTTGCTGCCTTCCATTTGTTAATAATTTCTGATTACAACTGTCTGCAAAGCCTGTGGACTGATCTGCACTTCGGCAGTCTTGTTATCCATTTCGAGGTTTATATTTATTGCTTCCTCATTCATGTTTAATATGATTACTACAACAGTTCCATCGGGATTTTCAGCAGCCGTAACCATCAAACTTTCATCGGGATTTTCAAACCCGATTCGAACGGCTCCCGGCCGGATGAATTTGCTGAAATGTGCCATGGTGAAATATAGCGGCGTAAAGTACACTTCATCTTTTTCCGGGTCCACAATAACAGGAGCCACACACCAGTTTTTGGCCCAGTTGGGGCCGCCCTGCCGGTCGAGCACCATGTTCCAGTCGATCCAGCCCTGCACCCATGAGTTTAGGCTTCCGATTATATTACGGGCATAACGGTACACGGGCACATATTTCGGATGGAGCGGTTTGTCATCTTCCGATGCCCAGTCCCAACCCCAGTCGGTGGCCTCTTTCGTCCAGTACCAGGCATCCTCTTTCCAGTGGGGCATTTCAGCATCCACACAACCCTCGGTATGGATCAGCATTTTGTCGGGTGCCAGTTCATGTGTATGATTCAAAGATTGCGGGAACCAGTCGTATGTACTGTTGTACCAATGCACGGCAAATCCATCCACATATTTTGAAGGGGGATTTTCCCTGTAAAAAACATTCGCCCACTCTTCAAGTTCTTTTCCACGGTTCTGATCGTAAGCAAGAAGGATTACATCAAAACCATCTTTTTCCAGCCGTGGTCCGAGATGATTATTCACAAAATCCAACATCTCCTGTGGCGTAAAGTGCATGCTCTCCCAGTTGTTGCCGTTACCAAGGGGCTCGTTTACAACAGTGATTCCCCAAATGCCGATGCCCTCATCTTTGTATGCTTCCATGTATTTCGAGAAGAAAAGCGCCCATGTGTCATAATATTCCGGCAATAGTTTCCCACCTATCCAGTCTTGATTGTCCTTCATCCACGGTGGCGCTGTCCAGGGGGAGGAAATGATCTTAAATCCATCTTTGGACATTTCCATTGCATCTTTGATCATCGGAATGATATCATCGCGGTCTTCTTCGATGGAAAAATTTTCCAGGTTCATATCATTTGCTATCGGCGCATAAGAATAATTCCTCAATGAAAAATCGCATGAATTGATATGTGTGCGGGTGAGGGAATATCTTGCTCCTTCCTCTCCAAAATACGCCCGCAGGATCGTATCCCGGTTTTTCCGGCTCAACTGATTCAGCAAATAAGCGGATGATTCTGTGAAAGAACCGCCAAACCCTATGATCGTCTGGAATTTTTGATCTTGCAAAATTTGTACAACCACTGGAATTCCATTCCCGCCGTTTCCGGTGATCTTTTCTAATTTGTTTCCTCCGGCTGAGGTTTCATATACTTCCATATCCAACTTGTTTTGCGATGTATGACAACATGCGGAGACGATCAGCAGCAACAAATACGTATATATCCTGAATTTTTTCATTTATGATCGTTCAATGGTTTCGAGTGCTACTTTTGCGGGTTCGGCTTCAATTTCCAAACCTCCCCTGTATTTTACTTTGCCGCGTCGAGAAATCAGTTTTTGCCTGATTGTATTTGCCTTTTCCTCAGTTACATCGTACTTCCACATAATTATTATGGCCAGAATGCCGGTGATCACAGGAATCACGATGTCGGCGATACGAAGGTTTGTGATGGTGGCCACACTTTGGACAGTGGCATCTTTGTCGAACCCGACCAGGTTGAGAACCGCGCCGCTGGTAAGCAAAGCGATGGCGGTTCCAAGTTTCACCATCCACCAGTAAACTGCCCCAAACATTCCTTCGCGGCGTTCACCATTGTTCAGCTCATCAAGGTCACACACATCGGCTGTCATCGACATCATCAGGGTGAACAGGCCGCCGATACCGAAGGAGATCAACGGCAGGGGCAGGAACATCAAATAAGGATTGCCCGGATCAAATCCCCACCACTTGAGTATATAACCGACCATCGAGATCAGTGTAGAGAGAATGAATGCATTTTTTTTACCGATTTTCTGAGAAACGACCGTAATGATCGGGATCACAATAAATGCCGTTGCAAGGGCACTTACCGTACCGAACCATGCCGGCCAGTTGCCTGCCGCCTGCGTATCTCCTCTGAACAGATAAAAAATGATGATGAAAAAGGCAAATTGTGCAACGGTTTGAAATCCGTTAAAAATCAGGAATGTTGCCCCACAGAGTTTCAGAAAGGGGCCATTGGTGATGGTTTTTTTAATACCCAGAATAAACTCCTTTGACTCAGCAACCATACCCTCAACGGATAATTTGGTTTTTTTCAACAGTTCTTTCACCTCCAGTTCCCTGCAGAAAAATGCAGGCATCATTCCCAATACCATACACAAAGCTCCTACCCAGATGGAGAGATTTCTGGCACCTTCCGGGGCCGTATCATACAATGACTGGTTGTAGATGATCACCCAGAACCAGGGTGCGATCACCCAGGCCATTTGCCCCATCCATTGCGAAACAGCCATCAGCCGGGTACGCTCATTGTAATCGGGGCTCATTTCGTAACCCAATCCGATAAGCGGTGTGGCAAAAATGGTGTAGCCGATGTAAAAAACGACGGAGAGGCTCAGGAAATAGATGAAGTTATAGCTTTGTCCATTTTCCGGGTAAAGCTGCCACATGACCATGAATGAAACACCGGTGATCACGCTTCCCAGCAGGATGTAGGGTTTGCGCCGTCCCCAGCGTGAGCGGGTATTGTCGGAAATATAACCCATGATAGGGTCGGTGAGGGCATCCAGCAGCCGGGGGATGGCCGCCAGCAGACCGGCCAGGAAAGGATCCATTTTCAGCGCCAGCACCAGAACCACCATGAAAACGCCCAGGGCTGCCGGGAACAACTGATTTGCCAGGTGTCCCGATCCGAATGCCACCTTCTGCACAAAGGGGACGATGTCTGCCGGTGCTGTTGTGTGTTTTGCCATGCTTTAGTGAATTGTCCCACTGCTTATTACCGGTGAACCAGGATCTTTTTGTAAGCCCTTGCTTTTTCCAATTTGTCCTTTTTTCTCCTGTTGAACGATTTCACGATTTTTTTTACAATCAAATGGCATATGGCCGCTCGATTGGAATCTTGTCAATAAATCTTTCAGTTTTGTTTTCATGTGTTTGATTTTTCAAAAACCCTTCAATCGTTTTATTAATTTTCATTAAGTAGTATTAATGCTGTTTTTTTAGGATTTCGATCCACTGTAAACAAACCCCAATGTTTCTCGGCACCCGATGGATTACCTGGGTCGCCCTTCCAGTCTTCATCGAATGCTTCGAAGAAAAATGTGGTGATGTTCGCTTCTTTGGCCCAGTTCATCAATTCATTGTAATACCTCCATTGTTTTTCTTCACCGGCTCGTTCGCCAAATTCAACTGATGTAGAAGGCCATCCCGCTTCGGTGATAACGATCTGCACATCAGGAAGGCTATTTTTTACTTCGAGGAGGTTTTCAATGGTGTAGGAAAGACCTTCGTTTATATCTTTTCCCTCCCAAACAGGGTAGGTGTGAATGGAAATAAAATCGACAACCTTTGCAAGGGCCATGCCGTGCTCTGCCCACCACTTGTAGTTATCGGCCACGGTTACCGGCTGGCTGATTGCATTTTTTACTTTTTTTACATAGGCAATGATGGTATCTGCATTCACCTTGTGGTCGTTCCAGTCGACCAGGGCTTCATTGCCCACATTCACTGCTATAACAATGTTTTCAAAGGCATTTGCCAATTCAATTCCTTTTTCGATCTTCTGAAGGTTCAGCTTTTTGTTTTGTTGAAGCATTTCGTCAGGGATGGGTTCAATCAACCACTCGCAGGTCTCGTGATTGCTCAATTCCGCACGAAGCCAGATGCCCAGGAGCACATTGATATCGAGATTATTTTCATCGATTACACGAAGTGCCATTTCCGAATTTTCGCCACTGTCGTAAACGCGGATCAGTTTAAAACCGCAATTGGTGAGAATGTCCAGGTCTTCCAGTACTTGCTCATAAGAAGGATTTTTGGCACCGTCGCCCCGGTCAGGATGTTGCCCACTCCGAAAACCTGAATAACACACCGCTTCGACTTCTCCGGCCAGCAAATTTTCTTTGTCTTGTTTGATACCTGTTGAATCTTCGGTAACCTGGGTTTTATCATTTGGTGTTTTATTACCTGAACATCCGGTAAAAACCAGCAGAACAACCATCGACAATATGACGTTTGAATTCAGTTTCATGCGCTTGGGTTTCGGGGTTTGAAATAAAAACCGATCTGTTTGATGTTTCCGGTACGGTTAAAAATTTCTGCACTCAGGTTGACATCCAGGGAATTGCCGGAAATAGTTTTTAGATCGCCATTGGTGAATATTACTTCAATTTTATCTTGTCCGGCTTTGGTGTAAATCACCGGCACCTGGCAAAAGGTGAAGGCCAGTTGGCCTTGTTTCAGATCAATCTTCCTGAAATTGCCAATCAGATCGTAAAACCCAAATGCATCCGGTCGAACCAAAGTTTCTTCATGATGCAGCAGCGACAGATCAAAGGAAAGGGCTCCATTTTTAACCCGAACACCTAATTCTGCCATGCGTGAGATCACATCTTCCTTTACCTGTCCGGTAAGTCCGGGTTGTTTCACACCGGCCATTCCGGGGGTGTGGGAATATGCATCGATCGGGAAAGCGCCATACAACGAGGGTTCTTTGTAAATCCCGATCCCGGCTTTGATCTCGTAATAGTGATCCCTCAAACCGCTGATCACCTGCTGAGAAGCATTGCCGGCAACGGCTGTAAAAAAATTCTCCTGCAAGGCCAGAAGCAGTTTCGAGACCATGTGCCAGTAGATAGATCCCAAGCCCTCATAACCGTACATTGTGCCTGAGCGTCCGGTAAACGACTGGTGATCGAAGACTTCTTCGTACAGATCGAGTATCTTTTCTTTTTCTGTTTCGACGAGTTGGGAATGTCCTCCCTGTTTCAGGCTGTTCAGCGCAATTTCAAGCACATCTGCATTTCTGAACGAACTGTGGAAATGGAAATGCCCTTCTTCATCTTTTACAATGACCGATTTATCTTTTTGTTCCAAAAGTTGATTCAATAGCGGGGATTGATTCACAACTTCGGCAGGAATATTATTTTTTTCGATAAACCGTGGCAAATACCTGTCGGGGTAAAGCATGTAGCTGTACTGATCGGGACGGTAAATCTTGCTTTGTTTGAGTACGTCCAGCACGGCAAGGCCCTCTTCGGGCGAAAGCAGACCGGAACTAAGCACGGCCACCTGTCCTTCGAGCATTTCGTACAAATGACGGATGTAGATACCATCCGGTTTTATTGAAATAAGATTGTAGGCATGATAGAGCCCATCCTCTCTTTTGTTGGCTTTGATAGAATGATCAATGTATCGCAGGCAAAGTTTTGTGAAAACCTCCAGGTCCTTTATTCCGATCCCGGTGTTTTCTCCTGAAAATCCATTGTTATATATTTCCAACCGGTAGTTGCTGTGAGCCTTCCCAAGGAATTCAGCAAAGGATTTACGTTCAGTTGGCGAGAAACCTGTTTGAAGTAGCCCGGTGTTTTTTTCCAGAAAACCGGACATTTGCCTGAACATCAAGGCTACCTCCTTTGAAATCTTTACTTCATCGATGGCAACCCGGTTAAATTTTTCCAGCCAGAACACAAGGAATCTCCTAAGGTAATAGAGGGTGACCATAGAGGCGCCGTTGCCCACGAGGGCATTGTTGGCGTCGTTCCATTCGGGACGCTGGGTGTTCATCCAGATGCCGGCTTCCGGGATAAAATTGCTCAGTTTCGACAACCAAGTCACCAGTATCTTTTCGGCAAGGTTGACTTTGTAGATTTTATCTCCTTTTTTGTCTTTTAACAAACGGGCATCCGCTCCCAAAATAAAAGTCTCTTCTCCGATGCGGCGATTCAGGGTATGATCAAAAACAACGGTATCTTTCGGATTTTTAAGAATCTCCTCCCACGGTTTGATCCGGTAAGGCACGTTGGCATAAGTGAAAATTTCCTGGGTTAGCAGTTTATCAAGCTTTCCGGGATGAAAATTTTCGGACAGTTCCAGCAGTTTCTGCAGGTATATGACCTGGTGATCGCCCCAGTAACCGATGTACGCCCATGGATCCTCCGGGTCGGGAGTTTCCCAGTCGATGCCATTGCGCATGATGCGGTAGGGATTGTACCCGTCGGCGGTGGAGCCGTTGACAAAGCGGCTGATAAAACTTTCGATAAATTCGGGAAAAGCAAGTGAAAGGGACTCCCAATTCTGAAAGATATCGCGCCAGTTGCCCTCATAATTGTATTTGGGTGAGCCATCCTCATTTTTAGTCTCGATAGAAAAATGGTTCCAGGGCCGACTCGGATCACCGTGGCGGCGACTGAACACCAGCGGCAAATATTCCCCGGTTATCCGGATGAAATTGGTATCACCGGTTTCCCTTGCCATTTTTTGCAATTCGAAAATAGAAACTCCGGCAGGAACCTGTTTGAGTTGAACCTCAAATTTCCGGTAGACTTCTTTATTGATTTTCTCAATATATTTGATGAAATCAGCCGGATCAACTAAATAATTTCCAGCAAACGTGCCGCCCCGCATAATGTTGAAGAGGGTGTTCATGTAATGGCGAACCGAGGCGTTCTCGGAATTTGTTTTCTGCAATCCATCGGCACCCGATACCAGCCTTTTCAGGTTTTCGGTCCCACGTTGAATATCTTCATTAACAAGCGAAACAGGATTTTCAGCCGTTTTGATGAAGCGCTTCAAATTGACCACATCCGCACTGTCGCAATTGATCTCCGCAACGGTCATCCATTCCCTTGATTCATTTACTGTAAGCTCCAGTGTGGATTGGATGAAATAGGCACCCCGGGAAGCCCTGACATCATGTTCTTCTTCAACGGTTTGAACGGAAACAAATTTTGTGATCTGTTTTTGTGATAAAAGAATATTTGATTGTTCCCGAAGTCCTGCCGACCACACTACTGTTGCTTTCAGCGATTCACTCGGTTCGGCTTTATCTACCGGTATGGAACTCAGGGTGAACAAGCCCAGCGAAGTTCCTTTAACCAGTTCATTTTTTTTGTAGGCATCCAGCAAATTGCTCAGTTCATTTTGAAAACCAAAATCAACACCAGACGGAAGGATATTTTGCAGCCCGTCAAGCACTTCTACCTGCACGGGATTCTCTCCAATATTTTCGAGATAAGATTTTTTTACAAACCCGAACCGTTCGCTGTTGTTCCAGCTATACCTGAAGGAGAGTCCCAGGTCGAGGTTGATTTCTTCGAAAATGATCTTGTTGCCGTAAATGCTTTTATAAAGGTTCGTGGTGATCCGGTAAAACTTCCCGGATTCGTCGGTGAAAGGTTCCCACAAAAACCGCTTGTAATCTTTTTCGACGAGGAAATATGTTTTGCTTCCGGTTTTTCCGCGATAATCATGTATCTTGTCGTCGGTATAATAAGGGAACAGCGTGTTGTTGCGGTTTTTGCGACCGGCAGTGAGGGATCCGTTGCTCGAAATAAACATCCAGTGATCGCTGTCGCTGACGATGCTTATAAAAAAATCGGGCATCGCCCGGTAATTGCTGATCCGATAAAAACGTTCACCTTCAATTTCGACAAACCCTCCTGCAGGGTCGGCATCATTGGAAATGATCCTGCTGCTTCCGATCCATATGTCACGACTCTGTTTCAATACTATATTAATTTTCTGTGTGGTCTTTCTGAAATATTCTCACATAATCTATTTCCATCGTCTGGGGGAAAGCATCATCGTCAATGCCTTTGATGTTGCCCCATTCACCACCGACAGCAACATTTAAAATGAGATAAAATGGTTTGTCGTAAGGCCATTTGGTTTCACCTAACCGTTCATTATGGTACTCAAAATAAAGGCTGTCGTCCACAAAAGCTTTCATTACATCAGGGGTCCATTCCAGGATGTAGGAATGAAACTCATCCGATGCATCCGGAACATGGATGATGGCGGTCTTCTGCGTCCCCTTTTGCCACTGGTAATCTTTCGAATGGGCCGAAGCATGAACAACGCCGGGATCGTGGCCGACATGTTCCATGATATCGATTTCGCCTATATCGGGCCAATTGCCATCCTTAAACGACCATCCACCCGGCATCATCCAAATGGCTGACCAGGTACCGCGACCGTTGGGTAATTTGGCATTGACTTCGATTTTCCCATACTGAGGTTCAAATCTGGAAATCAACCTGGCTGAAGTATAATTTTTTTCCAGGTATTCTTCCTTTAATGCCCTTATTTTCAGTATGCCATTTTCAACAAAAGCATTTTCTACCCTGGCCATGGTGTAATATTGCGCTTCGTTATTGCCCCAGCCGAATTCATTGCCTTCCGTATCGTATCTCCATTTGGTTGAATCGGGAAGGCCCCGGAAATCAAATTCATCCTGCCATACCAATTGGTACTCATCAGGATTTACCTCTTTGTATTTGGTTGAATTGCCCGTACAATCCGTAAACAAAAGCAACAGGAGTAGACCAAGTGTAAACAATATTATTGTTGAGTATGCAATTATTTTTTTCATCAGTCAGAAAAGGTTTATTCATTAAAGTTTCAGATGATAAAAATCAGATGTTATTTTTCCAATTGATAAACCCGTATATAGTCCACTTGCATGGATTGTGGAAATACGGTGCTCGCATCGGGATTACCGGGCCATGTGCCACCCACCGCCAGGTTTAATATGATAAAAAAGTTGTTATGAAATTCACTCAGATCACCGGGTGTGATGTCTGCTTCAAAGTATTGGATATCATCAATGTATGCTGTTATTTTCTGTTCATTCCATTCAACGGCATACACATGGAAGTTATCGGCCAGTATTCCGGAATTAAGCGAATAGCTTTGTCCGTACTGTGCATTTTCACCGGCATTATCCCAGTGCAATGTCGAGTGACAGGTATTGTCATTATTGGTTCCGCCCACCATTTCAGCAATGTCTATCTCCCCGCATTCGGGCCAGCCGACCGTACTGTTGTTGGCCCCCAGCATCCAAAAGGCAGCCCACATTCCCTGGCCGTATGGCATTTTTATCCGCGCTTCGATCCGGCCGTATTGGAAATCAAATTTATTTTCGGTTTTAATTCTTCCACTTGTATAGTCCATTCCTTGAAATGATTCTTCCAGTGCCGTAATCGTAAGGATTCCGTCATCGACCATGAGGTTATTTTGGCTGCTGGTGTAATACTGCAGTTCCTGGTTCCCCCAGCCGTTGACACCGGTTCCGGTTTCAATGGTCCATTTCGAAGATTCCGGGAGACCTGTATATTCAAATTCCTCTGACCAGATAAGGTTGGTAACAATGTTTGGATCATCCTGTTCTATAACCACCGATTCTAAATGCAAATAATCAGTATTATTAACATTTACCGAAAGTTCGACTTCATAATCACCGGCGTATGGAAAATAGGCCGTATGTTCCGTTTCATTTTCCACTACCATGCTACGATATATCCACTTGAATGAATCATATGTTCCCTGTGAGGTATTTGTCAGGTGAACATAGTTGGGATGATCCTGGTCAATTACTGCTGAAAAGGAAATCACCAGATCAGTAGTAGTAATATTAATGGACCTTGACTCGGTTTTGTTATCCCCATAATAATTTGTAAGCCTTAAAGATGCGGTAAAATTACCTGATTGCGGGTAATAAACAATATAAGTTTTTCGCTTCTCAATAGTTGAGTCAATTACCCCATTTCCGAAATTCCAAATCATCGAATAGTATTCACCGTTAGACTCATTGGTGAATTGAACATGGTTGTCATCGACAAACGAATAATTAAAATTTGGAGTAAAATCCATATGATCATCTTTTTTATCACAACCTGAGAAGATCAGAAATAGTCCCAGTATTATACCTGCTGAAAATACAGATAAGCCTGTTGGGGAGTTATCTGATGTTTTGTGATTAATATTCCTGTTTGGTTTCATTTTAATGTTTTTTTATTGAATGATTCAGGCCTGCATTTAATAGTCTATGCAATTTATTATTGTTACTTTCATTAGATAGGGGAGCAATCGACGCGGCAAATTGAAAATTGTCTTTTTACAGCGTCGTTGTTCCATATTTACTAATCTAATATGTGATGATGTAATTCAATTTTATTGCTCAGGTTTTACATTCGTAAAAATATGGTACCAGGCAAATAGCGGTTCATTGGCCTGCACCATTCTTACCCTGAGTAAATTTTCGGTAACCTCAATGATCTCGTATTCGCTTGATCCGGCATAGAATCCCATAAACCCGCCATCCGAATAGGTCATTGTAGTGCCTCTGTATCCTCCATCGATTGTTGCAATTGAAGATGACGGACTTAAAACTACGTTTTTAACACCGGCAATATCAAATGGATAACTGCCTTCAGGCCCGAGACCCAGGGCTTGAGAATAGAGCCCCTGAATAAATGCCTCTCCTGTTGGATTAAGCTGTTCAAATTTCATTGAACCGTCATTTTGTAAGGTAAAGACGAGTTCACAGTCGTATAAAGAGGTTCCGCTTTTCTCCCAGGGTGCAGCCTGATACCACTGCGGCCAGGTCCATGAACCCGGTTCATAATCGAAGTTATTGGGCCCAAGGCCCAAATGGCCCGGTTGGTCGGCTGCCCAATACCATGATTTCGAACTTCCACCTGTCAGGAATTGAATCGCTTCGTCATCCCTGAAGTCGCTTAGTACCTCTATTGCCAGCATTTTGCTTGTAGTTATTCCTCCTGTACCGACGGCAAACACCATAACTTCATAGGTATTCACTCCAGGGATTGAGAACCTGTTTGTGTAGTTTCCACCTGGAACTACTTTTCTGTCCTTGCCGTCATCAAAATCGAAATAATATGTGATGGCATTGTTTGCGGTCACGGTGAATTCTACAAATCCACTACCGTCGCCATTCGGATGCTCATCATCAACCCCGATTATTTGATAGCTAACGTTTAAATTCGTTGGCTTTACAAGATCACCCAGTTCATGCTGATCCTTTTGACATCCGCTAATGGTGATGGCAATTCCACCAATTAGTAACCATAAAAAATTCCTGTAATTCATAGCTATGTCGTTTAATTTGTTAACTCAAATTCATCAAAATAATATACCGAATCATCACCCGGATTTCCAAAATCAAAGAAAATAACGATACGGATATAATCTGCAGCAGGAGCACTGCTGAAATCATAAATTAATTCTTCCCACGCATTGGCAGTTGTTGCCGATATATCTACTTCATGGGTGATGCTTGCATCCTGATTTTCTAACTTCAATTTTACGATGATACCAGTTGCAGGAGACCACGTCGCTACTTTCACCTTTTTATAATTATTTAAATCCAAAGGAGAATCCACTTCAAAGAAAGCGCCTGCCCAGGTTTCAGAACCGGCTGTTTTTATCATTTTGGCTACGTTTTCAGTTATATTTGCCCCTGATGGATCAGGATTTGCAATTACTTCTATATCAGAGATGTTTCCAAATGATATAAATGCCGGAATCTCTCCCTCAAAATTTTCGATAGGCCAGAACAGCGGCAGGTCACCCGGAACCAGTTTAATATCATCGAAATAATAGGACGAACCATCACCCGGGTTTCCGAAGTCGAAAAAGATCACTACCTTTTGATATTCATCGGTCAGACTGATTGCTGAAAAGTCATAGGAAAGTTCTTCCCACTGGTTCGAAACCGTAGTGGTTTGATCCACTTCATAAGCAATGTTGCCGTCATCTTTGTTTTCCACTTTCAGTTTGACCACAGCATTAACCGTAGGAGACCACACTTTCACTTTAAAAATATTATTAACTGTGAAGTCGATCGGATTTTCCAGGGTCAGGAAAGTACCTGCCCAGGTTTCAGCACCTGAAGTTTTAATGGATTCTGCAACTTTAGAACTGGTATTGATACCTGAAGCATCAGGATTATCGATAACTGCTGACACCACATTGCCGAAATCATTAAATGCGTAATTCACGGTCATGGATTCAAAATCAATGGGAAGATTCACCGGATCGGAAGCACCTGATATGGTGATGGTATCACTTGCTGTGGTTGTTGCTTCACCTCCGCTTTTGGCAACCACGGTGATGATATAATCACCCGGCTCTTCGTAAACGTGGGTTATAACGGAATCAGGCATGGCGTGCACCGGCTCTTCATCCGGTACATCGCCGAAATAAATATCCATGATGGTCGCATATAGCGCATTTGCCGACACAGAAACCAAATAAGGATTGGTAGCGTCCTGTACTATCGTCACCACCAAATTTTCCGGTGGCCGAAAGGTGATATTGAGTTCCTGTTGGTAACTGGCGGTTGAACCGGAAATGCCGACTGCCGTTATCACAACTGTATATACCCCTTCACCATATATATGGGTAATTGTTTCATTTACGCCGTATTCAGCGGGTGTTTCATATTCACTATCACCGAAAAGAACCCAATATTTGGTAACACCCTCCGCCGTTGGAATGATCGATACCAGGCCACTATTGTCGGTGGTGATATCAAATGTTGCGCTTACATTGGAGGGAGGCGATGCATTATCAACCTTATCAAGATTATCATTTTCTTTTTCGCATGAAACCGCAAAAACCAGGATAATCATTGAAATTAATATGTATTTTATCTGATCCATTTTCTCAATATTTTGAATTAATAATTTGGATTTTGTGTCCAGTTTCCACCTGAATATTCTATCTCTTCCTGGGGAATTGGGAATATCTCATTTTTACCTGCTTCAAAACCATCGATCTCCTGAGCTGCCCTGTTGGTTCTTACAAGGTCAAAAAAGCGATGGCCTTCTCCCATCAGTTCCACCCGGCGTTCATGAAAAATGGCATCTGTCAATGCTGCACCTGATAGGGTTACGTTATGATTTTGATCTCCAAAAGCCCTGGCCCGAACCGTGTTCAGATAATCTTGAGCTTTTGAATCATCCAGTCCTCCGCGGTTATAAGCTTCTGCGGCCATGAGTAAAACGTCGGAATACCTAATGGCCCTGTAGTTATTCGGATTTGTCAGGTTTAAATCCGGTTGGGCAAATTCACTTCTTTTCCTGGGCAGGTATTTCCTGTTGAAATATCCGGTATGTTCATAACCGGTTGTATAAGTAGCTCCGGTTGAATCGGCCCAGTCTGCAATGTCGAGAATGGTGACATCTTTCCTGTGATCACCGGTTTCAAATTCAACCACTGCTTCCTGAACGGGAACATTAAAACTAAAGCCGGAAGTAAATACCGGTCCTTCATAACCCCTAACACCACTAAAACCGACCGCCACATTACCTTCACTGCATTGGAGGCAGCCAAAACCGGCTCCTTCAATATCGGTATATTGAACCTCAAAAACAGATTCAGGTCCGTTTTCGCCAGTGCTCTCAAAAATTGTATTATAGTTTGAAACCAATGAGTAATAACCGTCTTGAATCACCTGATCAAGTACTGCTGCAGCTTCCTGAAATTTATCCTGGTACAAATAGGCTTTTCCCAATAAAGCCTGTGCAGCTCCTTTCGTTGCCCTGCCCGTTTGTGCCGGCGAATAGGGCAATACACTGGCTGCATAAACCAGGTCTGATTCAATTTGCGCATAAACATCCGAAACAGGTGAGCGTGGAATCGTGGTTTCATCCCCAAGTTTAAACCTTTCGTCAACCTTCATGGGAACCGGGCCAAACCATTTGACCAGTTCGAAATAATAATAGGCACGAAGGAATCGTATTTCGCCTATCATTTCTTCTTTTCCCTCAAAATCTGTTTTATCCTTGAATTCCATAAAATAATTTGTACGTTGCACCCCTGCGAACATCCATCCCCAGATATCGCTGAGGTTGGAGTTGGTTGGTGTGTGTATCATGTCGTCAATTTGTTGCCAGCCAGTCACATCTGTGGCGCTTTCTCCCCCGCACAATGTGTTATCGGAAGCAATTTCGCCCAGGATTGCATTGGCATATGTTGTTTGAAGCAGGTCGTAAGCCGCCACAAGGGCATTGTAATAGTCTACTTCCGAATTGAAGTAATTCTCGGAATCGATGCTGTACTCGGGAGCGACTTCGACAAAATCATCGGAACAGGAATTAAAAAATACCAGTAGTGTTATTAATCCTGCCAATACCGTTTTATTAACTATCTTATTTTTCATTGTTCGAAAATTTAAATGTTCAGGTTAAGACCAAATGTATAAGTTCTGGCTGCCGGATAGAATCCTGAGTCAAATCCGCCCCCAATCGGTACCCCGGTTGAAGCAGCAGGGTCAAATCCCATATACTTTGTAAAAGTGAACAAATTTGTAATGGCCACATAAAAACGCAATTCCTTTATCCCGGTTTTCTTTAAGGCCGATTGTGGTAATTTATACCCCAATTGCACCCGTTGAATCCTTAAATAAGATCCATCTTCCACATAATAATCGGAAAATACATTGTTAGAGGTTGCAGCCGTTGTAACCCTGGGAACTTCATCGCTGGTTCCGGGACCGGTCCATCTGTCGAGGGTATAGGTCATACGGTTCACATTGGGCTGTGCCCTTTCATAATTTCTGACCATATCGTTGCCGATACTGGCAAAAAAGTAAGCAATAAAATCGAAATTTTTATATTCAAGAGCAATGTTCAGTCCCATCACAAAATCTGGAATCGGATCACCGATATTGGTCCTGTCATCCGGATTGATCACCCCATCGCCATTGATATCCTTGTACCTGATATCACCCGGATTTGCTTCTGCACCAAGGGCCAATTGTGAGGGGTGTGCATCTACCTCTGCCTGGGTTTGGAATATTCCATCCGTTTCATATCCGTAGAAGTATCCGATTGGAAATCCCTCTTCCATACGGGCAGGTACCGGCTGGCCAACACCAAACGAGCCGCTGGCGAAAAATCCTGTTCCGTTGTTCACTTCCAGCACTTCATTGTCGAGATAGGTAAAATTGTAATTCACACGGTAAACAAAATCATCTTTGATCATACCGCGATAGCCGATGGCAAATTCAAATCCCTGGTTACGAACAGTCCCCGCATTGATGGTTGGGCGTGCCGATCCGGGGGCACTGGTTCCTAAAATACCGGAAACCGGGATATCGGGAATCAACAGGTCCTTAGTGGTTTTTAAGAAGTAATCGGCAGAAATATCTATTTTGTCATCAAGAATTTTCAGATCGAAACCGATGTCAAATTGCTCGGATTGTTCCCATTTTACACTTGGGTTTGGGAGTGGGCCGATGGCCTTTCCATACACCAGGGAATCACTGAAAATATAAACCCCTTCACCGCTGAGTGTTGAGATATACCGGTAGTTACCGATCTTATCCGATCCCAAAATCCCATAACTCATCCTCATCTTCAGCAGATTTATTTTCTTTGCACTGCTCATGAAATTTTCGTCCGAAATGATCCATCCCAATGTTGCTGAAGGAAACCATGCCACCGCATTATCGGGACCAAATTTTGTAGAAGCATCTCTTCTCAGCATGGCAGATAAAAGGTACTTTCCTTTGAAATCGTATTGGACCCTTCCGAAATATGACAACCTGCGCTGGTCATAGGTATATGAACCGGTTGCCTTTGTAGTGGATAATCCATCGGCCAGGCTGATATCGGCAAATTCCCAGGAATTATAGGGCACATCAAAACCGGTAGCATTCAGTCCGTTACCCCATTCCTTAAATATTGTATTACCTATCGTTCCCGTAATATGATGCGCATCTTTAAATGTATTATCATAGGTTACAAAAAGGTCGAAAGTGTAATCGTTAAAATTCTCCTTACTCTGATAAACGCTGCTTCTGTTGTTGTTAAATACCTTACCTTCCCCGTAATAGACCTGCTTGTTAAATGATTTGTATTTCGATTGGGAAGTATTTACACCAATTCGTGCCGTGGCAGTAAAATGCTGTGCGAAATTGGCCTCCAACCCTGCATTTCCGGTTAACTTGCCTATATTGTAATCGTTATAGGTATCGGCAATTTGCTGGAGCGGATTAATAATTTCAATTCCTACATTATCAGGTGCTGGAAAATAATTTCCATTGCCATCATAAACAGGTACGGTAGCTGGCATATTCACGGCATTGAACAGAACCGAACCCAATCCAAAATCATTAATGGATTTTCTGTCGATATAGGAATAGGTAACGGCTGTATTAAATTCAAGCCATTTGGCCATATCGGCACCCAGGCTAATTCGTCCTGTGGTTCTATTATAACCGGTTTTATCGCCGCCGATGATACCCTTTTGCCTTAAATCGGAAGCACTTGCAGTGTAAACCACCTTGTCGGATCCGCCCGAAACGCGGAGAGAGTTATCATAAATAGGCGCAGTTTCAAAAAGTTCATCCTGCCAATCGGTTCCGATTCCCAAACCGGAAACATCGGGATAAGGCAATGCCTGCCCGTTGGCTGCATAGCTCTCGTTCAGCAGAACCGCATATTCAGTGGCATTCAGTACAGGTAATTTCCGGGTTGTTTCCTGAAGCCCGAATGAACTATTGAAGTTCACCTGTGCAGCTGTGTTTTTCTTTCCCGATTTTGTTGTGATCAGGATGATTCCATTGGCACCGACGGTTCCGTAAATGGCGGCCTGCGCGTCTTTTAACACCGTCATAGATTCAATGTCATCCGGATTAATGGTGTTTAAATCCCCGATGTATCCATCAATGATCACCACGGGTGACGGGTCACCATTCGTTGAAATACCTCGTATCCGGATATCCAACCCGGCTCCGGGGGCTCCCGATTGCTGGGTGACATTTACACCACTTACTGTACCCTGTAAAGCTTGCTCCGCCTTTACAGGTTTTAAATTGTCAATGACTTTAGAATCGACTATGGAAACGGCTCCGGTCACATCTTTTTTCTTGACAGTACCATATCCGATAACCACAACTTCATCCAGTCCGAAACTTTCGGTTTCAAGAATCACATTGATATTGGTTCGACCAAGTACCGGAATTTTCTGGGTTACCATTCCAACGAATGAAAATAAAAGTGTATCCGTTGCATTGACGCCTGAAAGTGAATAATTGCCGTCAATATCGGTTGTTGTTCCGTTTGTCGTACCTTTCACAAGGATGGTAACGCCGGGCAGGGTTGTTTGATCATCGGCCGAAGTAATCGTGCCGGTTACGGTTAATTTCTGCGCCAATCCTGAAAAGGAACAAAACAACATGAACACAATTAAAAAGGTAAAAATTTTGTTCATAGATTATGTGTTTTGACATTAAGATAAAATTGAAACATCACCTGAAAACTTTTTAATAATTTAACCCAAAGTTAACATGACGTAACACTTATTCCTAATTTATCGGTTCACAAAAATTTCATCATGTAGGAAATATTATTACATCAAAAACTCAACACGGGTATTTTAAGATGTTGAAAAAGAA
>JAFGBL010000255.1 GCA_016933115.1 Bacteroidales bacterium
ATATAATTTATGGCTTGTCTAATTTAATTATATTTCCGGGAATAGTTATAACCATTTCATTTTGGTTTCTAAAAACAACCATTTCAACTGGTTTTGACAAATCTGCATGGTTGGCTGCCTCCTCCAAATCATTCAGATTATTGACCGTTTTACCTTTAAACTTTAGGATCACATCATTTGCTTTGATAAAATCCCTTATCGGGCTGTCGAATTTAACGATGGTTACTACGTACACACCGCGCTCGGAATCCATTCCTGTGGCAGAGCGTTCACCAAGTGTTTCCATGTTTTTGATACACCATCCCTGCCAAACTATTATGTTGGATTCTTTGTCCTCAGTTTTAACTATTGGTAAGGTCATTCGTGGTTTTTTGGCCAACCGTTTGAGGTCAGGTGAAACAACCCCGAAACCATCCATATCGAAATTCAAAAAGCCCATACGGAAAACAGGTGCTGCACTGTTTACTACCCTGTAATTCCCATTTTCCGGATCCTGAAACTCAACCGGGTATACTATGGAATGTCCGTCAGTCCCATTTTTTTTGGCTTTTTTCAATGCCATATCATCCGTAAATATATTATAATCAATTAAGGTTCCCCATCCAAGCAAATTAATTGGTTGGTATGGGCTCATCACGATATTACGGGAAAAAACATCACCACTGTTTTCAAACCAAACATGCGGGTGAAAAGTATTATTAACTAATATATTGTTTTCCACAACCCGGTAAAATCCTTCACGTAGTTTTATTCCCCCTTTGAGGCATAAGTTGTTGTATATATAATAATTGCTTGAACCGTCATCTAAATCGATATCCCAGCCCCGGTCGCTACTTAAGCGGTTGTTGCGGATAACAGCCGTGGAGATTGCGTCTGCCAGGATTAAGGAAGGTTCTTTAGCTGTTATTTTATTCATTTCTTCCCGGTCGGAGTGCCAAAAACGATCCCTGCCCCAGGAATTAAATGAACCATGGTCGCCAGTTTCTTTAACGGTCTCAAAAATATCATTAAATTCAATTATATGTCCCCCCCATGTACCTTCGCTCACATTTACCCCTGCCCGTGGAACATCATAAATACTATTATGGCTTACTGTTATTGCTTGACTCATTGAAATCTCCACTCCTGATATTTGCTTTTCGAAAAGGCCAATGGTATGTATCAGGTTGTCATATACCAGGCAGTTTGCAGGATAATTGTTTGTTTTGGGCCCTGGCTCGCGATCTATTTTTTCGTAAAGAACAGAACTATGGTAATTAAAACATGGCGAACGAACAGCCCCTGTATCTCCAACAAAACAAATGGCACTTGCCCCAATTTGTGTGATATGTGACCGGGAAATGCTTGAATTCCTGTTGTAATTTGAAAAAAATACGGCATTGCCTCCCAGGTTGTGTAAATAGCAATTACTCAAGCAGCAGTTTTCTGTTCCTTCAAAAATTACAGCACCACCCCGATATATGGTCCAGTCGGAGCGCAACAGGGGTTCGTAACTTTCCATAAATGTTCGTACAGTTTGTGTAAGCTCAATATCTTTTATAGTAATATTTTTAACCGGATTCTGTGCTGTTCCCCTGAATTTGATCAAATGCTTTAACCATGCAACTTCAATTTTTGCCTGGTCTAAATCTTCATCCGGCAAAGGATAATAGTATAAAACAGATTCGTCAGGATTATAAAACCACTCACCGGGTGCATCAAGCTCTTCGAAAATATTCTCAACCATACGGTTTTCAGCGCTTAAACCATAAGGGCGGTTGTTCTGCCATCCGCCTTCCAATTCCAGCTTGCCATCATTATCTTTCCCGGTAATCCGATAATGAAAATCCCCCCAATCGTTTACATGCATGGCATGAAGGTATCCGCCTGCAGGGTTTTTCCATGTTTTTACCCGCTCCGGTGAAGTAGCATCGGCCGAAGTTCCGTTAAACCTTACAGCGGTTGAATCGAAGTTTGGGTAACGTGCCATGGAACGAATTTTCCCATTCACCAAAAGCATATCAATCGCCACCTTTGGTGAAACTTTCGCCATCATTATTCTATTTTTATAAGATTGCCATTGAAGTTCCAATCGGATACCGCCGCAAATAACTGCCTGCTCTCCGGGATAGGAGCACAGAACAAGCTGTTTTTCGTTGTTACCATCCTGTGAGGTAAAAATTAATGCTTTATCAAGTCTATATATTCCATTCCGCAAATAGATGATCACTTCGCCCTTTTGTTCTCGTGCTTTGTATTGAGCAACTTTAATACTTTTTAAAGGTTGTTTTTCGGTGCCATTGTTTTTATCATTACCATACGGGGCAACAAAAATGGTACTTTGTGCCGCAAGTTGATAACAGCCACCAATCACAAAAAAGAATACAAAAAGGTTTCTTAATAAAGGTGCTATGTTTTTTTGATTATCCACCTATTCTGCATTAATTGTAACTTCCGTTCCGGTTAAATTATCCGATGAGGCTTTAAGCCTGATTTTTCCTTCCTGTCCATTGGACTGTATGAGCACCAGACAATACCCGTTGAACGCCTTGCGTTGACTGGCCTTATCGGGTTCATGACTGGTAGGGTTCCCGTTACCTGTGCCTATTATTTTACCTGGGCCTTCAACGGTAAATTTCACAAGGTTATTGGCTGTTGGAATAACCCTTCCTTCATCATCCTTAATGGCTACTTTAATCACAGCAACATCGCAACCATCAGTCTTAAGGGTATTAACATCGGTTTCCAAAGCAACTTTTGCAGGGGATTTAGTAGTTTCAACAATATCTGTGGTTACCAGTTTACCTGCTTTATAACCTTTGGCTTCTAGCTTTCCAGGTCGATAAATAACAGGCCAAATAATCTTTTTATAAGGTTCGGCTTTTTTCTTACCCTGGCTTTTGTCATTAAGGAACAGTTCAACTTCGTTACAATTTGTGTAACAGTGAACCTGTATACTATCCCCAACTTTATCCGGCCAGTTCCAATGTGGAAAGATGTGAACAACCGATTTGTTGGTCCATGCAGCTTTGTAAGCGTAATAGCCATCTTTCGGGAAACCGCAAATATCCATGATACCGAAATGGGAAGAAACACATGGCCACCGATATGGGGTAGGTTCACCCCTGTAATCGAAGCCTGACCATACAAATAAACCCCCAATATGGGGATTATGTACAATTTGCCCCCAGTCTTCACCAGGCAGTGGGCTCCAACCGGGTTCCCATAAACCCAGGCTTGACACATAGCCTTTTTCCCAATCATTTATATACTCTCCCCTCGTTGAAATGTAACTGGTTCCTTCGGTGGCAAACAGAATCCTTTCCGGATAATTTTCATGGTCAACAATATAGGCCCTTTTTTTGTCACCATAATTATATCCTACCACATCCTGTACTTGGGCATATCCCCCTTCATTACGGGCATGGTTCATGGCAGCGGTTACCGGCCGTGTTGGGTCCAGTTTATGGGCAACAGCAACTAACGACTCAAGGATTCTTGTTCCCATTACAGTTCCCTGGATCCATTCCTCGTTCTCCAGACACCACATGAATACAGAAGGATGGTTCCTGTCCCTAAGTAACAAGGTAGTCAAATCTTCTATTCCCCCTTTGCTGCTTGACAGAAAGCGGTTTTCATCGAGAACAATCAATCCCATACTATCACACATATCAAGTACTTCGGGAGTTGGGGGATGATGGGCAGCACGGTACCCATTACCGCCCATTTCTTTTAACAAATTAAGTTTATACCAATTTATTTTGTCGGGCAATGCCACACCAACCCCGGCAAAATCCTGGTGATTTGAGGTACCCTTCACAGGATAAAGTTTACCGTTCAGAAAAAATCCATTTCGGTTAAATTCCAATGTTCTTACACCAAATGTGGTTGTGTAGGTATCAAGGATATTCCCGTTTTCAGTAACTTCGGTAAGTACCTTGTAGAGGTTTGGTGTTTCAGGTGACCAAAGCATTGGTTTTTGAACGGCACCTGTTTGTGAAATTTCAATTTTGCCATAGGGTTCTATGGTTTGTGATGAAGTTATCGATTCAATAACGTTCCCATTGTTATCACATATTTTTGAGACAAGGGTAAGCTTTTTCTCAGTTTTATACTCGTTTTCAATGGTAGTTTTAATACTCACGGCAGCTTTATCTTTAGAGACTTCAGGAGTTTTAACATATGTTCCAAAACGGGAAACATGGAGCCTGTCGGTTTTTACAAGCCACACATGCCTGTAAATTCCCCCGCCTTCATACCACCAGCCTTCATATTCGCTGGCATCGACCTTTACCAGGATTACATTTTTTCCTTCGTCTCCATAGCGCAAGACATCTGTCAAATCATAGTTTGAAGGTACATAACCGCTTTTATGGTTGCCAAGGTAGTGTCCGTTTACCCATACTGTGCTGTTCCTGAAAATCCCGTCAAACTCTATAGATATTTTATTCCCTGAATCCGATGCAAGAATTTCGAATTCTTTTCTGTAAAAACCAATACCGGTAGGTAAATATCCGTTGCCGGCAGGTTGGCTTCCCATTGTATTATCATGTACAAAAGTGCCTTCAACAACCCAATCGTGTGGAATACTGACTTCTTTCCAGTCAGATGGGTAGAATACTTTATAGCTATTCAGGTCCGTATAATCAATAACCGTATCCTTGCTAATAACTTCAACATTAACATCAGTTATGCCTCCCTGGCCTCCAACTTTTACCTGACGTTTTATTGTGATATCGCCTTTGTGAAACTGCCAGTTAAAATCGAAATTTTCCTTTGTCCTTTTCGATTGCGGTATATCATTTGCAATCAATGAACAGGCAGGATTAAAAGTAAATATTACCAAAAAGAAAGCTGCTATATATATTAGTGGTTTTCTCATAATAAAGGGTTAAGTTTTGGGGTTATTTGATTTCTATGAATTCCGGTTCGTAAGGTGCAATTGTAAAATTACCTGTGTAATCTTTATCGAAAAGGATACTTCTTGATTTACCATTCAAAATAATTTCTTTTGGCTCACCGCTTACATTCATATAAAGGATATGGTTTTCATCAATTTGGCGGGCCATAACTCCTGATGGTACATTGGGGCCTTTCTTAATCCCTAATTCTTCAATAAGGTCGTCGAGCACACTGCCAAGTACTTCTCCCCGGGTTGGTAATCCAACGTAAATTGCGCGGCCTAATCCATACTTATTTGATGTCATTATTGGATATTCTTTATCAAGGCTGGTAATATTGGCAAGTACCTCAGCGCCTTTCAGTTCTATTAAATCAAAGCGGGCCGACTCGGTATCCACGGCTTTTCCATTGTAAGTGACTTCCAGTTTTTTACCTTTATACCCCTTTCTTGAAATTTCGTTCATGGCTTCGCTTTCTTCGAAGCTTCCCAGGCGTATTCCAAACACATCGCTTAGTCTTCCCGGCCGGGAGGTGGCAAATACCTGTCCATTGGTATCAACTATGGCCGAATTTGTGGTCATTATTACCGTGCCTCCGTTTTTCACATATTCACGGATTTTTTCGGCCCTTTCCTCATCCATTACAACATGACCTGGTATAAACAGCAGTTTATAATTCAAGTCGCTGTACTTAATATCCAGCATACGGGCATCCATATTACGCCAGTAAAACAAATCCCAACATCCCTGTACCTGGCTGTCGTGTTGAACCGGAAAATACTTGCTGGCCATTTGGCTTGGAAACGAAAATGCCAGGCCTACCTCAGCCTTTAGTTTATATGGAAAAAACTTCTCTATTTTTTTAAACTCCGAGGCTATTTGTTTGTATTCATCGTATTTCCGGTTTGGAGCACCATCCCAGTCGAGCATACCAACCAGGTATTGTTCCTCACCTGCCCACATGCTCTGCCATGTCCAGCCACACACCATTTGGTTTCCGTACATTAAACTGGCATAGGCTGATTTACGAATGGAATTCGGAACTGCAGTCATGGTAGTAAATTCGTTACACCAGAAAGGGTTTTCGCTTTCAAATTGTATACGCGAAATTCCAAAGGAAGCATTCATTACTCCCCAGTTGGTAATTAAGGAACTACCGGGATAGAAACCACAACCCTGGCGAGTCATTTTTCCTGAGTAGGCAATAGGGGCATAATCCATATATTTCATCCAACTGTAATACCATGCATTGGTATTGGTTAATACATTGGGTGCATTGGTATTCACCACATCAAGAACCTTGAAAAGGATACCATTTACTTCATCTGAAATAAAGCGTCGGAAATCGAGCATTTTTTCAGGCATATCGTTGCTGCCAATTCCCGGGGGTAAACCAATTTCGTCCCAATCATTTAGCCATCGTGACCATCGTTGACAAGCCCAAGCAGAATTTACATTATCGATGGTTGTATATTTATCCTGCAACCATTTAATAAACCGTTGCCTTACTGTTTCGGAATACGAAATACGTCCATCTCCCGATTCGTTGTCGATACCAAAAGCAATTAAAGCCGGATGACTGGCATATCGTTTGGTTATTACATCGGTGAACCGTAAGGCGTATTTCTGGTAATTAGGGTCACCCACATCGTCCATATACCTGTGGTTTGGATACTGAACATCGCCATTTTCATCAACAATATCAATGGATGGAAATTTATGGTGCAGCCAAAGTGGTGCAGGCCGTATGGCAATATCCAGAATCACGTCGATACCAGCTTCATCCAACAGGTCCATAACTTCGTCAAACCATTCAAAATCGAACTTGCCTTCAGCAGGTTCGTAACTGT
The DNA here is from genome assembly GCA_016933115.1 of Bacteroidales bacterium. Classification (GTDB taxonomy): domain Bacteria; phylum Bacteroidota; class Bacteroidia; order Bacteroidales; family JAADJA01; genus JAADJA01. The sequence goes on from JAFGBL010000255.1 coordinate 6,731, forward strand.
CCCAAGCCAGGTGGCCTAAACGAACTACATTTAACCCGGCATCTTTCATTAAAGCTATGTCGGTTTTAATTTTATCGATGTTTTTATCATCATGTGGATGATAATTGGTTCCTACATATAGCACCTGTGAATTCGCAGTTAGTAAGGAAATGAGTAAAACTCCGATTTCAATAAACAAATAGTTGAATTTTCTTTTCATCATTATTGGATTTGATTATTTAAAAAACTAATAGTTGAAAAAACTTGAACACCATTAATTTTTTGAATTATTATAAATAAATTTTCATATAAAACTGCATTACTAACTTTTAGTCATTTTATTTGATAACAGTTAAACTTTTAATGGATATACCGCTTGATTTTTTTACAATCAATAAATAGAATCCCTTTGTTATTTTTGAAGTATTAATACTAATTAATGAATTTCCGTCATAATATTTTTGTAAAGACTGCATTTTTCGGCCACTCTGATCATAAATAGTAATTTCTATACATTCTGCAATAGTTGAGTTCATACTTTTATTCAGGCTTTCTGAAACAGGATTGGGAAAAATCTTTATTTCATCAGCCTGATTATTATATTCTTCAATTCCAACTACAATCGATGAAAGTAATACTGCAGTTGTCGAAAGGGCAGGTACTGTAATAGTAAATGAATTTGAATTTACTTCTACTGAGTTTTCTTCCAGTGCATTGTCGGTGTGCGATATAAACGTTTCAGTTGACGGTAATGAAGACAATTGTAATGCCGTGTAATTTCCGTCGTTAATTATACATTCATTAAGATTTACTGTCACGTTGCGTTCGGAAGTCATGTCGCGATTTACAATAATTACAGTCATTGAGTCGGCGGCTTCATTCACAGTAGTGTAAGCCGAAACTGTGTTTTCAAGCGAAGAAGTGCTTGAAACGTTGTAGCCTTTTGCATATCGACTAAAAAGGTGCATTGTTTCCCACATACCATTAAACCATGACCATGGTGTTAAGTACTCAACACCGTAATTGGCAAAAGTGCCAAGGTGCGACGCATAAATAACAGAAGCTAAATTAGGATCGGATGGCCCCGGACTCCATTCGCTGATCCCGACTGTAATACCATGATTTTCATCATAATATGTGATTAACCAATCCTCAATTCGCTGAAAAATATATTCTTTTGTTTGGGCATTATCCCAACCGCCATTTATCGTTTTTACACCGTTGGCTCCAGGATAATTGTAGCTTTTATCATAATACATTCTATGGTTTTGCAGCGCATCGGCATTGGTTGGTGCATATGGATAATTATGCAAATCGACTACATCGAGTACCCGTATCCCTGTAGCTTTTTCTTCATCGGCGCATCGTTTAATAAAGTATTCCAGCCAGCAATAGTATTTCCCATCAATTTTAATACTCTCATCTCCCCATTTATACCATTGCCACTCACTTGTAGTAACCGGGCCACATATTTTAATTTCGGGATATAAAGCATGTGCCTTTTTTGCAACTTCAATAAAACGATCCATAAATTCTGCAGCAGGTAATAGGGTATCCATCACATCATCATGTGTTCCATTCCAAATATCCGGCTCATTATCCATATTCCAATATTTAAATTGATCCTTGTTTAATCCAAGGCCATTGGATCCAAACCAGTGATTCAGAATTTCAACTGTTGAGTCAGAAGGCCATTCCATCGTATAAAGATCAATATCGCCTTCAACTAAAGCATGACCTCCCGGGTCATCTTCATTTGGTATCCCACCCCCAGCCAAATTCTGACCAACACCTTGCCACCATTGTGAATTATTATACTCCCAGTCGTTGAAATTATAGTTTGTGCTCGAAGCTACTCTACCAAGCAATTGGAATGCCCACATTACTTGCATTTCAGGATGATCCGCAGCTATTTTTTGTGACATAGCATCCCAATCGTTTCCGTAAACATTGTTATACCAATCGGGATGAGATGATATCTTTCTTCGCCAGTTATATTTAGTTGCATTATTACCGCCGTTCATTCGAACAAAACGCAAACCAGCATCTTTATAAAACGTAGCTGGTTTATCAAAAGTATTATTACGACCATATATATTAGGGGAAACAACTTTTCTGTTCTGATTGGCATTAATTGTAATAGTAACATCCTGGGCTAATATTGTGTTAATTCCATTATAAAATAATAATGCTAATAAGAAATAGTTTTTTACTAAGTTCAATTTCATTTTTAATCAATTATTATTTTTTCAGTTATTGCTATTGATTCAAAATTAACTTTTAAAATATATAGTCCTTTTTTTAAACATGATACATCAATTCTTTCAATCTCTTTATCCTTAAATGTTTTGTATAATAGAGATTTTCCTTCAATGCTAAGAATCATTATTTCACCGCTACCATGCTTTGTGCCAATTTCAATATTCAAAAAGTTGTCAGCTGGGTTCGGAAAAATCTTTACTAATTCATTAACCGAGTTTTCAATATTAGCAGAAGTATCCTCTTTCTCTTTATATAAACTTTTCCATTCAAATTGATACCAGTTAAGGTTTACTCCTTCTTTATTAAATACCATCTTCATAATATGTTGCCCTTCTAAAAAATACATTTCAATTGTATCGCTTTCCCACATTTGCCAATCAGCTGTTTTTGGAAAAGAAACATTTTGTAAAAGGGTATCATTTAAATAAACATCAAAATCTCCGGCCCAGCCTGCATGTCTGTATATTACATTGTAAACTCCTGTATAAGATATATCGAGGATGTAAGATAACCAGTAACCAATACCAACATATCCAACATTTTGACCTCCTCCTTCATCACTGGTTGCTTCATTTTGTGTACCAAATTTTTCAAAATAATCTTCTGCTTCAATTTTAAAAGATTTTCTCATTCCGTTTTGAGTTACCAAAACAGAATCAGTTAGTACATTTTGACTATACACATAAATTTTACCAGCTCGTTCTGATTCAGTTGGGTTATCTGTTGTACTATTAACCGCTATAGTAGCATTTCCGCTTCCGGCTGTATCAGAAATTGATATCCAATCAACAGATGTTATTAATTTCCAATTTGTATTTCCATCTAAAACTAGGGGAATATCAATGCCTGTTTTACTGGTTAAATTAATCCTATTTCTAGAAATTGAAAAGTAACGAGGCATTGAATCCGAGAAATTTTTATGGTATTCGGCCATAACAGCCCCGGCGAGAAAAACAAGCCCTGAGTTATATCCAATAGCAATTTCATTTGTAGAATAGCTACACTCTTCATCAAGGTATGATTTAGCAGATAATGTAGAAGGATAAGCTGAAGCCCCGCAATCAGCACCATCTCCAGATGCTGCTCCACCTACCAACATTCCAGGAACAGGGTTTACAACACCATCAGCACTTGAGATACGATGGTGAGGGTGCATAGGGCTTTTAGTTCCATAACCTGTTACAAAACAATAAGTTGCGGCATTTTTACCGAGTAAATAATCAAGAGAGAACATACCTGCATTATAATAACTTGCATCGCCGGTAAGCCTGAAAGCCTGCATAAACATCATTCCCCAATTAGCAAAAGCATTATTTCCTCCCCAATAGTAAAAATCTCCCGGAATTCGGTATGGAGAGGATGCAACATTATTTTTTGTACCCGATACAGCATTAATAAATTTATTTTGTATAGAATTGATATCAGCTATTTCAGTTAAAGAGTCCTGGTTCACGAGGAGAGACAATAGTCCCAATGAGGCTACGGTTGGCCATCCAGGTACACCAAAGGATTGTTTAAAATTTATTTCCTTATAATAATTTGAATCTTTTGTAGTTACATACAGTTCTGAAGCACACCACATAAACTCATCGTCAAAGCCTCCATCGTTATATTCACCAGTATTAACTGCAGGATATGAACCTGACGCGCAAGGGTTATTAAACTCAATATTAGGATTGGCTTTAGCCCATTGCCAGGCTCTTTCTGCCTGAGCTAATGCAGTATCAGCTAATTCAGGATCGTATTTTCTGTATATACGCGCTGTCATAGCCATAACAGCTGCAAAATCTAATGTGGCAGCAGTACTTTTCGCTGTAACATAGCGTATGGCAGTAGCCACTGAAGGCATAACAAATCCGCTAAAATTTGCATTTGTTGTTTTATTATACACTCCCCCATCTTCATCCTGCATAGTCATCATCCATTTGATATTATATAGGGCTTCATCCAGAATATCAGGAATATTATTATCACTCTCAGGAATAAAAGTATTTAGAGTATCGTATAATTCCGGATATGTTTCATAGGCTGATAAAAGAGCAAAAACTGCTCCACTACAGCTAACAATATATTTGTTATAATCTCCTGCATCGTACCAACCTCCCGGTGAGGAAATAATTGTACCTGCAGGTCTGCTGGTAGTTGCGGCTGACGGAAGCACAACAACTGCTGTGTCAGGATGTCCGGCATCACGGGCATAAACACCACCAAATTCACTGGTAATTGCCATCGATGCCCTATTATAATAATAGTATTTTAAAGTAGCTTTTAACAAATCGGTAAAAACATTGTCTGTTATCTGAAATGTTACTGATTTGCCCAAATCATCAACAACCAGAACATATTCTCCAGGATCGGTAACCAAGCTAAAATTAGCTAAAAAAACATCTTCATCTGATGAAGAATAATAAGCAGAAGGTAAAAACTGTCCTTCATACACAGTTGACTGTAAGTCGCTTGTCATTACTTTAAAACTATCTGACTGGGTATTTACAACCGCTGCCAATTTAATTGAGTTTGGTAAAAATCCTACCTGGTTTAACCTGATGTCGCAGGTTAATGATTGCGCAAGGGTATTGATGGCCAATTGGATTAAAAAAACCGGGAGAAGTAAATTTTTTAATTTCATTTTTATATCATATCAAGTTATTTTATCACACTAAAACGTATTATTTTATTTTGTTGAGAATTGCTTAACGAAAGAAAATACAAACCATTGGGTAAAGAAAAATTTAAAATATTATCCGGGATATAATCTTTTGTTTCAGATAATAACCGTTTACCGTCTATGCTGTATATTTCAACACGCGTATACTTAAAATTTGGACTTTTAATGTTGATCTGATTTGAAGTGGGATTTGGATAAACCATGGTTCCATTATCAATAGTTAAATTTAAATCTAAAGTTTTAATTTCAGCGAAATTCATCCAGTTAAAATCAAATCCACCTGTAAAAATCGTTTTTAACTTTTTATTCTGCCCTTTCGCTAATCTAACTTTTGGGACAGTAACCGTTACCCAAGCTTGTTTGACCGGAACATCGGCTTCAGCTATAAATTCACCATCAAGTTCAATTCTGATTTTGCCACCGCTGTTCCAGGTAGCAACCCTAATATCTAAATTTGCAATTGTATCATTTACATCTACAGTATAGGTTAGCCATTCGTCGGTGCTTATCCATCCAACATAATATTTCCCATTATCTAAAGGATCCCAACTGGGGGCAATATCTACCCCATCATTTCTGTAACTTCCGCCGTTGTTCTCTGCATCGGTATCATACCACGATTCGTTGATTTCGCCATAATCATAATTTACAGCTTCAATTTTCCCCGGAATTTGTAGCGGAGTGTCAAAAAAAGGCCCGGTTCTGTGAGCACCATTTTGGGTAACCGTGATTGAATCACTTAAAATATCATCATTATAAATATATATTATACCTGCCCTTTCTGAATCAGACGGGTTATCAGCCATGCTGTTTATAAAAATAGCTACGCTGCCTGTCCCTGCCGTATTTGAAACTGTTATCCAATCATCAGAAGGGGTGAGTGTCCAATTGATATTGCTTTCTATCACGACCTGAAAATCACTGCCTTTTTTAGATGGCAGTTTTATTGTATTTGCTGAAATTGAAAAATACCTTGGTATTGAGTCAACGAAATTCATCTGATATTCAGCCTGGATAGCACCTGCAAGAAAAGCCAGCGGGGCATTTATACCAATAGCCACTTCGTTGGTAGAAAAACTGCACTCTTCGTCAAGGTATGATTTTGCCGGAAATGTTGAAGGGTATCTATCAGCGCCGCAATCGTAAACATCGGCACCATCGGCGCCGCACACCAATAAACCCGGAACAGGCTCTACAACCCCATCAGCGCCTGAAATCCTGTGATGGATATGCTTGGGGCTTTTTGTGCCCTGGCCTGTTACAAAACAATATGTAGTAGCATTTTTTCCCAACAAATAATCAAGAGTAGAAACAGATGCGTTAAAATAACTGACATTTCCGGTAAGCCTGAATGCTTGCGCGAAAAGCATCCCCCAATTGGCAAAAGCATTATTCCCTGCCCAGTAATAAAAATCGCCGGGGATACGGTAAGGTGACGATGTTAAGGTTCTTTGTGTATTTGAAGCAGCATCAATTAGTTTACTTTTGATTAAATCAATATTTGCAACCGAAGTAAGCGAATCTTTATTAACCAAGAGCGATAAAAGTCCTAAAGTATTAACAATAGGCCAACCTGGCATCCCAAAATATTTTTCGAAATCTATCTGCTTATAATAATTTGAATCCTTTGTTGTTATATACAATTCCGCGGCACACCACGAAAATTCATCGCTGAAATCACCATCACCGTAACCACCTGTATTAATTGCAGGATAACCACCGGAAGCAGTTGGATTATTAAAAGCAACATTGGGATTTTTTTTTGCCCAGTCCCATGCTTTGGTTGCCTGGATCAGGGCCATGTTAGCCAAAACGGGATCGTACTTTTTATAAATACGTGCGGTCATGGCCATAATAGCACCAAAATCAAGAGTGGCTGCCGTGCCCTTAGCGCAAACATAGCGGGTAGATATAGCCTCTGAAGGCATTACAAAGCCACTGAAATTGGCATCGGTAGTTTTATTATAAACCCCGCCATCAGTATCCTGCATGGTCATCATCCATTTGATATTCCACAGTGCTTCATCTAATATATCCGGAATATTGTTATCGCTTTCAGGAATATTTGTATTCAGCGTATCGTAAAATCCCTGATAGGTTTCGTATGCTGAAAGCAGCGTAAAAACAGATATTCCGGAACTCACGATATATTTGTTATAATCACCGGCATCGTACCATCCTCCCGGAGTTGAAATTTTTGTACCTGCAGGCCTGTTGGCAGAAGCAGCCGAAGGCAGCACCACCACCGCTGTATCGGGATGCCCCTCTGCACGGGCGTATTCACCTGCATATTGGCTTAAAACAGGTGCTGAAGCACGATTGAAATAGTAAGACTTTAAAGTAGCTTTAGACAAACCGGTAAAAACGTAATTATTTACCGGAAAAGGGACCGATTTACCCAAACCATCAATTACCATAACATATTCGCCCGGCACTGTCAATAATGAAAAATCAGCAATCCTAACATCCTCGCCGGAAGGACCGTAATAAGCAGCCGGCAATAATTTTCCTTCAAAAACTTCGGCAGCAAGGTCGCTTGTCATTATTTTAAAACTGTCGGATTGTGCATTTACTACTGCTGCATTTTTAATTGAATTTGGCAAAAACCCCACCTGGTTTAGCCGGATGTTGTAGGTTAATGATTGGGACAGGGAATATAAAGTTATTTTTGCTACTACCAAGAACAATAATATATTTTTAATTTTCATATTTCGAGGAAATTTCTGATTACTAAG
>JAFGBL010000256.1 GCA_016933115.1 Bacteroidales bacterium
GGCAAAGCGGTTTCATCGGCTTATTTCAATGATATTATTTTTCTTTTTATAGGGGGATTCCTGGTTGCCCTGGCCATGCAAAGATGGAATCTGCACAAGAGAATTGCACTTCGTATTTTAATGATAACCGGTGTAAGCCCCGGCCGGATACTTTTGGGATTTATGCTTTCAACGGCTTTTTTATCCATGTGGATATCCAATACAGCAACAGCCATGATGATGATCCCCATCGTGATTTCTATTCTCAGCGAGTTGGAATTAAATGTGGGAGAGAAAAAAATACACCATCTATCCATCGGCTTACTGCTGGGAATTGCATACAGTGCTTCCATCGGGGGAATTGCCACACTGGTTGGAACACCACCCAACCTGGCTTTTTCCAAAATTTATTCCATCACCTTTCCACAAGCTCCTGAAATCTCTTTCGGGCAATGGATGGTTTTTGCACTTCCGGTAAGCCTGATTATGCTCATCATTCTTTGGTTTTATTTGTACTTGATTTTTATGCATGGAAGGCGAAAAATTGAGAAAATTGCCGATCCCATGGTTTTCAGGGATCAATATATAAAGCTTGGGAGTCAAAGTTTTGAAGAAAAAGTGGTGTTGTGGGATTTTGCTTTCTTCGCCCTGCTCCTGCTCTTTCGTTCCAATATTTCGCTGGGGTCTTTTACAATACCCGGATGGTCTTCGCTCGTTTCCAACCCTTCCTATTTGAACGACGGCACCGTCGCCATTACCCTTGGGATCATATTGTTTCTGATCCCGTCAAAATCGGAGAAAAATTCATTTGTGATGGATTGGGAAACTACCCGGGATATCCCCTGGAATATCATCTTGTTATTTGGAGGAGGTTTTGCATTAGCTGACGGCTTTGTTCAGTCAGGACTGTCGGTGTGGATAGGAAACCAGTTGAGTGTACTGGCAAATTATCACGTATTCATCATTATTGTAGGAATTTCTACGGTTATGATATTTTTAACTGAAGTAACCTCCAATACAGCCACAACACAAATGTTGCTCCCAATTCTTGCAGGATTGGCTGTCTCCACGCATACGCATCCATTGCTTTTTATGCTTCCGGCAACCATAGCTGCCTCAATGGCCTTTATGCTGCCGGTTGCCACCCCACCCAATGCCATTATTTTCGGGACCAACCGCATTCAAATTGCGGATATGGCTCGAACAGGCCTGGTGCTGAACCTGATCGGAATTATCGTAATTTCGCTTATGGTCTGGTTGTTCGGAATATCGGTCTTTGATATGCAACACGGAATATTGCCGGACTGGGCCACACTAAAATAATTATTCCGAAACAATCGGAATTCAATTTATTTTTGCAAGGATGAAACGATTCTGGCAGAATATAAGGGGACTTTTACTGTTGCTGGGTATTTTTATGGTTGTGCTCGCCCTTGATCTCTCAGGTGTTGCCTGGTATTACAATCATGTGTTAAATTTTATCCACCATCAGGCCGGTGACCTGAATGCCGATGCCGGAGTTATTTTCTTCGGTGATTATATTGAAAGAAATAATTTCATTGAATTGGGACCCGACACGAAAAGCCGTGCCAATGAAGCGATTACACTCTATCAACAGGGAAAAATAAAGCACATCATTTGCGTAGGAGGATATCATATAAGTTCCTGGAGTGGAAAACCTCACTTACTTTCCAATTATTTGGTTCAAAAAGGCATTCCGAGACAAGCTATCACCTATGACTCTTTGTCGTTCAATACCATTACCAATTGGGCTGAGGCAGAAAAAATCATTAAAAGAAATAATTATCATCAGGTTGTTGCCATTAGCTCGCCCCTGCATATTTACCGCATTGCATGTATGGTCCGTTCCGACGGTGTTGCTTTTGCCTGCTATAATTTCAATCCTGCAACATGGGATCAATATTGGGTACTATACAAGGATGTTCACCATGAATGGCTTAGCCAGTTCATGAATTTTGCCCTCAGCGACGAAACGAGAAATACCCTGGTGTTCCTTTACAGAACGGTTTCGAGGGAAATCAGCAATCTTTTTTAGCTGTTAATTTAATTCATCAACATGACAAATCAGAGCCGGGCCTATATGTTTGCGATTGCTGCAATTCTTTGCTGGTCGACCATCGCATCGGCTTTTAAGATTACTCTTCGCTTTGTGAATTTTCTTCAACTTTTACTATTGGCCTCCGTTTTTTCAACGGTGATCTTATTTTTAATCCTGATCATCCAGAAAAAAATAGGCCTGATAAAGAAAACGACCAGGACCGATATGCTCAAATCGGCCATGATGGGATTCCTGAATCCATTTATGTATTATGTTATTTTATTGAAAGCCTATTCGTTGCTCAAAGCCCAGGAAGCAGGAACATTGAATTATATCTGGCCGATTACTTTGGTGTTGCTTTCCATCCCTTTGCTAAAACAAAAAATTTCCTGGCTTAGTATTTTAGCGGTAATCATTAGTTTTACAGGGATAATCATTATTTCAACCGAAGGCCACTTGTTACATCTGGAATTTAAAAATCCACTGGGCGTCGCATTGGCTTTGGGCAGCAGCGTTTTCTGGGCGTTGTATTGGATTTTAAATATTAAAGACCATCGTGATGAAGCCCTGAAATTAAGTATGAATTTTTTGTTTGGGACAGTCTATATTTTCTTCCTGGTTTTAATTTTTTCGGATTTCAATTCAATATCCTGGAAAGGTGTTGCCGGTTCACTTTATATCGGATTTTTTGAAATGGGATTAACTTATTTTTTGTGGCTTAAAGCATTACAGTTATCGGTAAATACTGCAAGGGTTTCTAACCTGGTTTATCTATCACCTTTCATTTCACTTATCATTATACAGATTGCCCTAAAGGAAATGATACTGCTTTCCACAATCGCCGGATTGGTTTTTATTGTGGGGGGTATTTTACTACAGCAGGTTACTAAGACAAAGCCCTGAGGCAAGCTTGATTTTTAATCCAGGAAGCCTTCAATTACGGCCAGCAATTGAGTGGGCCGGATAGGTTTAGAGATATATCGGTCGCAGCCTGCTTCAAGGCTTTTGACTTCGTCCTCCGACATGGCATAAGCTGTGATGGAAATTACGGGTAAACCAGGCTTGATTGCTTTGATACTGCGGGTTGCGTCATAACCGTTCATTTTGGGCATTCGGATGTCCATAAGTACCAAATCGATCGAATTATTTTTTCCGACCACTTCTACAGCATCTTCACCATTGATTGCCCGGATAATTTTTATTCCTGTTTTTTGAATGGAAGCTTTAATAAGTTCAAAATTAGAATTTTCATCTTCAGCAATAAGAATGGTTTTGTTCTTCCAGTTGTACTTTGTCAGGCTGAAGGGTTCGGCCTCCTCTTGTTCTATTAAATCTTCCCTTTTGAAGGGTATCGTAAAATAGAATTCAGACCCAGCACCTTCTTGTGAAACAACCCGAATTGAACCACCCAGTAATTCAACCAATCTTTTGGAAATGGACAATCCGAGCCCGGTTCCGCCAAACCTCCGGGTACGTGAATCATCCACCTGTCTGAAACGCTCAAATATCAAATCCTGCTTATCAACAGGGATACCGATACCACTGTCCTTTACAAAAAATTCTACGTGAGATTCGTCATCAATATCCTTGATAGTATAACCGATTTCTACATAGCCTTTCTCAGTAAATTTTAAAGCATTACCAATCAGGTTTGAAAGAATTTGGCGTAATCGCACCGGATCAGACTTACATACGTAATTGTCACTAAGCTGTGGTAAGTTTATATTCAGGTTGATGTTTTTGTTTTTGTTAACATTTCTGAAGGTTCTATATATATCGCGAACCAAAGTATTGATCTGTACATCTTGATTGGAAATATTGATCTGTCCGGCTTCTATCTTGGAAATGTCAATGATGTCATCGATCAGGTTCAGCAGCAAATTACTGCTTTGAATGATATGGCTAAGGTACTCTTCTCTTTTGTTTTGTGAAAGACTAGGATCGGCGAGTAAATTTGAAAAGCCAATTATGGCATTCATCGGGGTCCTGATTTCGTGCGACATGTTGGCCAGGAATGCGGTTTTCAGCTTATCGGAGGATTCTGCCACAGTTTTGGCTTGCTGTAAATTCCTGATAAATGATATCCTGTCAGTTATGTCGGTAACAATCGCAATAAAAGCAATCGGTTTGCCATTCACATCACGTAAAACCCTACCTGATAAATCTGCATGAAAGGATTTACCGTTTTCTTTTAACATTTCGTAACGCATGCTTTCCACCGGGTTATTCTCAAATGCCTTCCTGAAATTTTCCACCGCCTGTTCAGCATTTGATGGGGCGAAAAGATCATCATATTGCTTCATGATCATCTTTCTTTTTTTCCCTGTTTCAAACATCTTCAGGCTGGTGTGGTTGCAGTCGGTGATCTTTCGTTCTTCATTGATAACCAGAATAGAATAAGGGGAAACATCAAAAATACTCCGAAGCATTTCCTCATTTTCTTTGAGGGCCTTGTTTATTTTTTTAATAATGTTATCCGACTTCAAGATTTCTTCATTCTGATCTTTCAAAAGAAAATTGGCCCGGGCTTTTTGTCTTAAAAGTCGAATCAGGATAAATACAAATATCAGGATTGCCAATATGATGGACAATGTACTGTACATGATCAGGTTTCGCCTGCGCACCTCATGATCCAGCTTCAGTTTGTTTTGCGCTTCCATCATCTTGAACTGTTCCTGGTGTTTTTCCAATTCATATTTGTTGTGGATATCCTCCAACCTGCTGGAGTACATCTGATTTCTGAGCGAATCATCTACCGAATTAAACAGAATGTAGTATTCATGGGCGTTTTTGTAATCCCCCGTTCGTTCATATACCACAGAAAGATTTTGATAAATTTCTCTGAGTATCTTGAACTGACTGTTTTCCTTCGCTGTTTCAAGAGCCTCTAAAAGATATTTTTTTGCCTGTGAATAATAATCAAGATCAATATAAACCTGACCGATGTTATTTAATGTTGTACTTGCCTCCAACCCGATGGATTTGTAATTTTCAAGCGCTTTGAAATAATACTCCAACCCAGTTTTAAAATTGCCCAGTTCAAAATAACTTTTTCCTATGTTGTGGAAATTGTCGGCAATTCCTTTTGTATAGTTTATCTCTTCGCCTACTTTTAATGACTGATTGAAATAGTCAAGGGATTCGTTATATTTTCCTTCCTCCTGGCTAATCAAACCAAGGTTATTCATAATGCTGGCAACTGTTTGCTTATTATCCAGTCTTTGTGCTATTTCCAGGGCTTTTCTGAAATATTCAAAGGATTTGGAATAATCCTCCAGGTCGTAGTAAATTGAACCAATATTATTATAAGAACTCGCCATTCCTGCAGAATCGGCAATGTTGATTTTAAAATCCAGTGATTTGAGGTGGTACTCAATGGATTTTTCATACTCGCCCATTTTTTGGAACACCAGGCCCATATTGTTCCACACCTTCGACAGGCCCGATGAATCCCCTACTTGACGGTATATAGCAAGGCTTGAATCGTAATATACAATCACCTCACTGTAGTGGCCAAGGTAGTAGTAAATACTTCCGATGGCTTTATAGGCTGTTGCCATGTCCGGACTATCCTGGTGCATTTCGGCCTGATCGAGTGCCAGTAAGGCATATTCCTTTGATGAATCCAATGAAAATGAGAGGTATTGTTTTGACAGCCCCATTAAAATATTAAATCGTTCATCAGAAGTGGAGAGTGGCAGGATTTTCAGCAAACTGTCAATTTTTTGCCTTTTGTAGATAAATTCGGGCAATGAACTGCCTATACCTACATAGTTGAAGGCACAAAACAACAATAATAACCATATCCTTACCTGTTTGATCATATATCGAACCAATAGGAAATAATACCAAAGAAAAGGTTTTATTTCATCACTTTGCTAATTTTATTAATTAGTTCTTTTGGTTTGATTGGCTTTGAAATATAGTCATCACATCCAGCATTCAGGCTTTTTACCCGGTCATCCGACATTGCATACGCAGTGAGGGATACTACAGGTAAATTACTTTTCAATTTTTTAATATACCGGGTGGCTTCATAGCCATTTAATACCGGCATACGGATATCCATTAATACCAGGTTGATGTCATTTTTTTCCTTGCAAATTTCAACAGCTTCTTTGCCATTGAAGGCCCTGACTATTTTTGCCTGTGTTTGCTGCAAAATAGCCTTGACCAATTCAAAATTGGAATCCTCATCTTCAGCGACCAATATCACCTTGTTGCTCCAATCCGGTTTTTCTGAAAGGACTTTGGCTTGTTTCATTTTTTTTGTGCCATTCACAGGATTATATGGTAGTGAAAAATAAAATGTGCTGCCTTTATGCAACTCCGAAACGACCCAGATTTCTCCACCAAGCAATTCAACCAGTTTTCTTGAAATGGTCAGTCCCAATCCGGTTCCTCCATATTCTTTGGTACTCGATTCTTCTGCCTGCCGGAATCGTTCAAATATAAGCTCCATTTTATCAGCCCTTAATCCGATGCCTGTATCTTTTACATAAAATTGGATCATTTTATCCTTATCCAACACCTTGTATCCGATTTCTATCGACCCCCTGTCAGTAAATTTAATTGCATTTCCGATGAGATTATTGAAAATCTGTCTGAACCTGAGCGGATCGGTCGATATGGCAAACTCCTCCTGGGGATTTGCATTGACCACATTGAAAGTGATATATTTATCTGCTTTCTTTTCGAGTTCTTTCCGGTAATATTCACCCAAATCATCCATTACCTGGTTAACCGGGCAGGTGGAATGAATAATTTTGATTTGTTCGGCTTCTATCTTTGCCACATCAATAATGTCCTCAATCAGATTGAGCAGTATCTTGCTGTTTTCATTTATCAGGTTTATGAATTCCCTTTTATTACGTTCAGTAAGTTCAGGATCATTCAATAATTCGGAAAAGCCAATAATTGCATTCATGGGAGTTCTTATCTCATGCGACATGTTGGCAAGAAATGCAGTTTTAAGTTTGTCGGATTCTTCAGCCTTCTCCTTGGCAAGTTTGAGTTCTTTTTCACTTTCCTTTCGGTCGGTGATTTCAATGGCAACTCCTAAAATAGCGACAGGTGATTCGGTATCTGATTTTAAAGGAATTTTTATGGTTTGCAATATCCTTGTCTGGCCGGAAAAATCGGTAAAATATTCCTCGTCTTTAACAATGGTATTGCCATTTCTCAAAACCAGGTTATCATCCTGGATAAATTGATTCAATTCATCCTCCTTGATATGCAATTCTTGTTGTGATTTACCCTCAATCTGATCGACACGAAGTCCATATGCATTTGCAATGGCTTTATTGGCCAGTATAAACCGCAAATTTTCATCCTTTGCAAAGATCATATGGGGAACCGTGTCAATGATTTGCCTCAGCATGTATTCGCTCTCTTTTCTGGCATCATCAACCTTTTTCTGTGCAATTGAAATACTGATCTGGTTCGAGACAAATTTCATCAATTCCAGGTCCTTCTCGCTGAATGCATTCTCATCCTTGTAATTCTGGATAACGAGGGCTCCAATGGTTTCATTTTTTACCTTAAGCGGGACTCCCAGCCAAACCTTTGCCGGCGTACCCAGAATATCAATATCATTGTTTTCGGCCATTTCAAAAATATCAACTTCCCTGAGCAGCAAAGGCGTGTCCTTTTTAATCAAATAATGAGTCATAGAGCGCTTGGCAGGGAATTTTTTGAAACGGTCTTTTTCATCAACAAAATAGGGTAAGGAAATTTCATTATTTTCTTTATCGTACAATGCAATAAACAGGTTGGTGGTATCGATAATCTGACGCAACTCCAGACGTATAACAGTGAATAATTCATTTAAATCACGTGTTGTATTAACCGCATTGCTAATGTTATACACAACACTTTTCAGGAGGATTTCCCGGTTTATTGCCTCTTCATTTTTTTTTGCTTCGGTAATGTCCCTTGCACTTCCTACCGTTCCAATCATGTTTCCTTTTTCATCCAGCAATGGTGCCTTGTAAACGTCCAGATAAACCAGCTTTCCACGGATATTCCCGAATTCCTCAAACCTTTGGGCTTTCTGCAACTGGATTACAATTTCGTCAGAATCGGCGCAAACTTCGCCAAAGGTGTGCCACTCTGGATTTTCAGCATGTTTTTTTCGTTCGCGGCTGGCAAAAAACATATCTGTCTTTCCGATGGGTTCATCCGTATCCAAGGCCATCAGTAGTTTATCACAGAGTGCCCGGTTTGCAAAAATGTATTTTTTATTAAGGTCCTTGGCCCAGAACATATCGTTTACGCTATCCGACATCAACCTGAAA
This sequence comes from Bacteroidales bacterium, assembly GCA_016933115.1. Taxonomy (GTDB): domain Bacteria; phylum Bacteroidota; class Bacteroidia; order Bacteroidales; family JAADJA01; genus JAADJA01. The sequence goes on from JAFGBL010000256.1 coordinate 8,335, forward strand.
AGCTGGTTCAGGTGTTTATAGTTTTTTTCACTTTTTTTAAGTTTTTCCAAAGCTACTTTTCGTTCGGTAATATCGTAAATGTATCCATCATAATTTTTTACCCTGTTTTGTTCGTCGTACACGGTTCTCGCACTGAATACAGCCCATATTTTTTTCCCGTCCTTTCTGTTTAGCAATACCTCAACATCATCCATCAGCCCTTCCTGATTGAGTTTATTGATCAGGCTTTTTCTTTTATCCGGTTCAGCGTAAAGATCCTGTACTTTGATCTGAAATAGTTCTTTTGGGGACCCATAACCAAGTATTTTTGCGAACCAATTATTCACATAATTAAATTGCCCATCCGGGGTTGATTGATACAAGCCAATGGGTACATTGTCCTGAAGTGCTGCAAACTCCGATTTGTGCTTTTCATAGCTGTTTATCAGGTTCCTGTTATCGGTCAAATCATTGATCGATACAATAATATCAAAATTGGATATTTTTACCGAAATTATTTCGTACCAGCGTTTTTGCTTATTTTCATCATAAAAGTTGAAGCTCCTGGCAATATGCCTGTTTTCATTGGTAAATGCTTCGATTATTGTATTCAATTCCGTAGCGATCACAGCCGGAAATGCTTCGGCTGGGGTTTTCCCTTCAAAAACTGCATGATGTGAACCGCTAATGAAATGATCGTTCGAATAAAAATTGATGATCCGATGGTTGCCATCCCAATCGATTTGCAAAACAGCGATGGTATTCCTCCTGTTTTCGTTTATGATCGGAACTAGGTCGTTGTTATTTATCACCCCAAACGAACCATTGCCATTCATATGGTTTAGGGAGTGTTGATTAAGTCCGGTTAAATCCTGAAAATCATCCTTAAGGCTGATTTTTTCATGTAAATCATGTTTCATATTTAATTTTCCGGATTAAATATGGATAACCCCATTTTTATTGCTGCTTTATAAAAGACCTATTTTCCTTACCTTATAAAATATTATCTCATACGATAGATTAAACCCCAGAGTTTCCTATTATTTCCAAAATTAGCCTTTACCATTGGCTATTTTATGTAAATTTGAGGAGAAATTTAAAAAAAATGAATCTGGAGTTACTTACAAAACAAGTTACAAATCTTACGAGAGCGGTTGGTACTTACTTAAAAAATGAAATCAAAAATATCCAAAAAGAGAAGATTATTAATAAAGGGCATAACGATTTTGTCACCTATGTTGATAAGAACTCGGAAAGAAGGCTGGTTGCCGAACTCACTAAATTATTACCCGAAGCTGGTTTTATTGCGGAGGAAAATAATACATACAAACGAGCTAAAAATTATAACTGGGTTATTGATCCTTTGGACGGAACAACCAATTATATTCACGGGTTACCTGTGTATGCCATCAGTGTAGCTTTGATTCACAGAGATGAGGTGGTGTCAGGGGTGGTATTTGAAATAAACCAGCAGGAATGTTTTTATGCCTGGAAAAAAGGCGGAGCTTACTTGAACAACCACAAGATCAGTTGCACTGATACTGAAAATTTGAGCGAAAGTTTTTTTGCCACCGGTTTCCCCTACTCCGATTTCAGCCGGATTGACGGATATTTGGAAGTTTTTAAAGAATTGATGAAATCTACTCATGGAGTCCGGCGTTTGGGTTCCGCAGCAACCGACCTGGCATATTTGGCCTGCGGTAGATTTGATGGATTTTTCGAATATGGGCTTCATCCATGGGATGTTGCAGCAGGTGAACTGATCGTAAGAGAAGCCGGCGGTATTGTTTCGGACTTTAAAGGTGGTAATAATTACTTATTTGGGAAAGAAATAATTGCAGCAAATTCCTATATATATAAAGGATTTTTAGAACTAATGGAAAAACATTTTTAATATATTTCTTCGCTTCATATTCAGGTTTGTTTTAATTTTGGCCTATGAATCAAAACAAAAATTTCAATGATAATTCGGAGAATAGAGTAGTTAAAGATACTCCCGGGCGAAGTCTTGCAAAAGCTGTAACATGGCGAATCCTGGCTTCAGGTGCAACTTTCCTGATTGCATTTGTAATTTTCAGGAGGTATACCGAGCAAAGCATGAAAGAGGTTTTTGAAAGTGCCACATTTGTTACGATACTTGAATTCCTCTCAAAAATTTTGTTTTATTACATTCATGAACGATTGTGGACAAATATCAACTGGGGGAAATATATGAAGCGAAAATACTGGAAAAGGAGGGCATGGAAAAAGCTTTACCGTAGAATGCATATGGATAATAATTTGGCTCCTAAAGAATGAGCCCCCTCCGAAAACTAATAAATTCAAATTACTACTTATGAGGCATATTCTAGAATTAACGGTTGTTTTCATCATTGCCATCCTATTTTTGCCATCCAGCACTTATTCACAGGATAGCCTTTTTAAGGTATATAAATTCGATATCAAAGAACAAATAGCACCTCCGGTTTGGAGAAAAACCCAGAAAGCCCTGGAGGAGGCCAGCCTCATCAATGCCAACCTGATCCTGATCCATATGAATACTTACGGGGGGATGCTGGATGCTGCAGATTCCATCAGAACGGCAATTCTAAAATCACCCATACCGGTTTATGTTTTTATTGATAATAACGCCGCTTCTGCCGGAGCCCTGATTTCAATCGCGTGCGACAGCATTTATATGGAGCCCGGTGCCAATATTGGTGCGGCTACGGTTGTCGACCAAACGGGGAAACCCTTGCCGGATAAATATCAATCTTACATGCGCTCTATGATGAGGTCAACAGCCGAATCTACAGGCCGTGATCCGGAAATTGCCCAGGCAATGGTAGATCCGCGGGTTTATATCGCCGGGGTGATTGATACCGGGCAGGTGTTGACTTTCACTGCTAAAGAAGCGATGAAATTCGGCTTTTGTGAAGGAATAGCCCACTCGGTGGACGAAGTCCTTGAATTGGCCGGAATTGAGGATTACGAAATCGTGGAGCAGGAATTCACGGTTGCGGATAAGATCATTAATTTTTTGATCAATCCTTTTGTCAGCGGAATTTTGATCATGATCATTATCGGCGGTATTTATTTTGAACTTCAAACACCTGGTGTAGGATTCCCGCTTGCAGCGTCAGTGCTGGCAGCTTTGCTCTACTTTGCACCATTATATCTGGAGGGACTTGCCGAGCATTGGGAAATAATTTTGTTTATCCTTGGTGTCGTACTTCTTGCCATTGAAATATTTGCAGTTCCGGGATTCGGAATTCCCGGAATTTTAGGAATCATATTTATCGTTGCAGGACTTACACTCAGCATGATCGGTAATATCGGTTTTGATTTTGAAGGTATTGCATTTACAGGAGTTATTAAGGCCTTCTTTATTGTGATCATTGCGATGTTTTTCTCTATTCTCATCTCATTTTATTTCAGCAGGAAAATTCTCACATCAACCGTATTTGGCCATCTGGCTCTCGATTCCACACAGCAAAAAAATGATGGATTCACCTCGTCCGACAATATTTATAGCACCATGATCGGCAAGGAAGGAGTAGCCTATACCATCCTCCGGCCATCGGGAAAGGTTCTGATTGAAAACGATGTATTTGATGCAACCGCAGAGGCTGGTTATATCGATAAAGATTCACCCATTAAAGTGACCGGATACCAAACATCACAACTGATCGTAAAAAAAGCATAGCAAAATGGCCGGGAAAATTGAAGTGATCCAGGGAGATATCACCAAACTTAAGGTGGATGCCATTGTCAATGCAGCCAACACTTCACTGTTGGGCGGGGGTGGTGTCGACGGTGCCATTCACAGGGCAGCCGGACCGGCTTTGCTGGAGGAATGCAAGACACTTGATGGTTGCCCGACAGGTGAGGCCAGGATCACCAATGGATACAACCTTCCTGCTAAATTTGTCATTCATGCCGTTGGGCCTGTTTGGCATGGAGGGATCAACCGGGAAGAAAAATTACTTGCTTCCTGTTATCTGAACAGCTTGAGTCTGGCACGTGAAAATGATTGTGACTCCATCGCCTTCCCCAATATCAGTGCCGGAGTTTATCGGTTCCCAAAAGAACTGGCAGCTGAAATTGCCATTAGCGAAGTGAAGTCATTTATGAACCGCAATGCGAAACCCGGTAGAATTGTCTTTTGTTGTTTTGATGAGGAAAATTTCCGGATCTATAATGACCTTTTGGCAAAGGAAAGGGAAATATAATTGTCGAAAGACCGGCAAACTTCCGAACCAAACCGTATTCCCATCCCGATTATTTGTTTCCACTGAACTTCTGTGAGGTCGGGTAATTGTTCCTTTTGAATTTGATTTTTATAAAGACTGAAAATTATCCCTGCATTGAAGCTATCACCTGCCCCGATCGTACTTTTCGTCTTAATTTTCGGAACCGGGGATGAAAACTTCAAATTCGGCGATCTGAATTCCACATTCTTCGATCCAACAGTAAAAATCAGGTAACTGCCTCCGAATGATTGCACCATTTCAAAGGTTTCATCAGCATTTTTACAGTTAAAAATCAATCGGAAATCTTCGTCCGAACCCCTGATAATATCCGACTGGCTAATGTTTTTCTCTATCAAATTTATGACTTTGGGCAAATCGTTCAAATGCGGCTCCCTGAAATTGGGGTCATACAAAATTATTGCTCCATTGAAATTTGCATCTGAGACGAATATGTTCAATTTTTCATATACTTCCGAAGTAATGGCAAAAAAAGACCCGAACAACACAATATCATTCCTGGAAATTGAAGGAAACTGAACTTTTAACCTTTCATCCGGGTAAAGTTTGTAAAAAGTATAGTGCGCATTGCTATTTTCATCCAGAAATGCCAGGGCAAGTGCTGTCATGCCATTATCATACCGATAAACAAAATCAGTATTTATATTGTTCTCCTCTAAAAAATATTTAATCGAATCCCCTACCCGGTCTTTTCCAAACTCAGAAATAAAAACTACAGGAACTCCCAACCTTCCCAAACTTACGGATGAATTCAGCATAGCCCCGCCTGCCTTAGCATGCAAAGGTTTATTATTATTAAAAATAATATCATAAACCGTTTCGCCTACAGTAATGATCTTCATGGTGTTGTTTTTACGAAATTACTTCAAAATGAGCGCACGGTTATTATGTTTTGATAGAAAAGTTAGTCCAAATAATAAATATCAATTCGTCTATGACCACCAATTTGATTCATAAACCCGATATAATCCGAAAAATGTATATTTTTAATTATCTTTGTTTGTGACTAAAAAAAATGACATGAAAAAATCATTTCTACTTTATTTACTACTCATACCTGTTGTACTTTACACCCAAACCATCGTACCCGGGGGAAATGTTGCCGGTCTTTGGGATAAGCAGGGAAGCCCATATTTAATTCAAAACGATATCAGTATTTTAGATACGCTTACCATTGAATCCGGCGTGGAAGTTATATTTGAAAATTACGCCATGTTCCAGGTGTTTGGGGCATTGTATGCAAATGGAGTTTACAGCGACAGCATTGTTTTTACAGTGAGCGATACAAGCGGTTATTTCAACAATTCCCACTCCGGTTGGGGAGGTTTGGATATCACTGAGGGCGCATTCGCAGAAATTCATTATACAGTAATTGAATTCAGTAAATACGCAGGTTCCTGGGTGATTGATGCAGAAGCTTTGATAACCGGTTCAGAAATCAGGTTTTGCGGAAGCGGCCTTCTTATTTCCAGTAGTAATGCGTACCTGGAAAACATCAGTATAAATAATAACAACGGAAAGGGTATTGAGTTCCTGTATGGAATGTACGGCAATAACATGGAAATTTCGGGTTTTGTTATTGAAAAAAATGCCGGTATTGGAATTAAATGCGGAAACGGAAGCAGGATCAGTGCCACCGGTGGAGTGATCGCTGAAAACCTGCAAGGGATTAAAATAGATTACGAAAGCTGGCCTGGATTTACGGATGTGGATATCAGCAGTAATGGATCGGCTGGAAATGAAGGCGGCGGTATTAATTGCAAAGGAGGGGCTTTTTTCACGAACTGTGAAGTATTCGATAATTTTGCCGGTTTTGGTGGCGGGCTTTTTTGTGAGCCATATGGCTTTGAGCAGGTTGAGATGATGTATTGCACGATTCGCGACAATTCCGCCCTTCAATCGGGCGGTGGATTGTACGTAACCAATGACGGGGTTGTTTTATCCAATTCTGCGGTCTATGGAAATCAGGCGAACCTCGGCGCAGGTATTTACCTCGAAGAAATTTCCTTTTCTCTACCTAGTCATTTTTCTAATCTTACTGTTTTTAACAACCATGCTGATCAAAATGGAGGAGGTGTATTTACCGACTATTGCTGGGAATCTTTATTTGAGAAAACTACGATTTCAAATAACACCGCTGCCAATTCAGGAGGAGGGGTATATTTTAGCGGCAATATGAATGGTGAACCCATTCAATTTAAAAATTCCATTATCTGGGATAATTTACCGGAAGAGATTGATGGAAATACAGGAGGCTATGAAATCAATTATTCGGATATACAAGGGGGTTGTTCCGGTGTGGGCAACATTGACCTGGAACCATTGTTCTTAAACCCTGTGGATGAAGATTTCCGCCTGCAATGGATCAATTACCCAATGAATGATTATACAAAATCGCCCTGCATCGATTCGGGCGACCCTGCCTCCCCTACTGACCCTGACGGAACCCCGGCAGATATGGGCTCTTGCTATTTTGACCACAATTCACAGCAACAGTATTTACTGCAATTGAAAGTTTTTTTGCAAGGTGCATACAACAGCGGCCAAATGGACACCACATTGAACAACCAGGGCTACATCCCGCTTTCTCAGCCGTTTTCTTCAGAACCGTGGGATCACTTTGGTTCGGAAAGTGTGGCAGAAATTCCCAATCCCAATATTACAGACTGGATATTGATCGAGATGAAAAGAAAAAATAATTCCGGTAATAGCCAGGCATTTGAAACGAAATGCAGGAATGCTGCATTTTTATTAAATGACGGTTCTATTGTTGGATTGGACGGAGAAAACCCGCCCGAATTTTATTCCGACAAAAATGACAGCTTGTTAATTAAAATTTATCATCGAAATCATTTGCCGGTAATGTCCTCTTATGTGTTGAATTTTTCAAATCAAACGCTGGTTTACGATTTCTCGCAGGATGAGTTGATGGTTTCCGGTGGAAAGTACAGCCATTCGCAATTGGCTCCCGGATTGTGGGGATTGACCGCTGGTGATGGAAATGCTGACGGACAGGTCGACAACACGGACAAAAATGATGTTTGGTTAGCAGAAAATGAAATTTCAGGGTACAAACAGGGAGATTTCAATATGGATAGCCGGGTTGATACGAACGATCTGAACCTTTTTTGGAACACCAATACAGGAAAGGGTATTGATAATTCCGCTATATATGAATTCCGGGAATGGAATTGCGGCAACCTGTTATACGACACCCGTAACGGCCAAAGTTACCCGACTGTTGCCATTGGAGATCAATGCTGGATGGCTAAAAACCTGAATTACGGTACAATGGTCGACCTGTCAACCGACCAAACCGATGACGGCGTTGTAGAAAAGTATTGCATAGAGAACTTGGAAAGCAACTGCGATATTTATGGTGCCAACTACCAGTGGGGCGAAGTGATGTTATATACCATTGATGAAGGCACCCAGGGTATTTGCCCTGAAGGGTGGCACATTCCTACCGATATGGAATGGTGTGAATTGGAAAATTTTGTGGATTCGGATACAATTGATTGCTATAGTGAAGGATTCCGCGGAACAGATGCCGGCGGCCACCTGAAGGATACGACAAACCTATGGACAGATCCAAATACGGGCGCAACCAATTTATTCGGGTTTAATGCCCTACCCGGAGGATACTACAACTATTGTGATTATCAAATTGAAGATGAAGGATTATCCGGTCAGTTTTTTACCTCCAGCCTAACAGGGCCTGATAACCCCTGGTCGCGGATGGTGCAAAATGATTTAAGCACTATCAGGAGAAAACACCTCAGCGGCGAGTTTGGAAAGAATTTGCGGTGTATTAATGATCAGTAATTAAAAAAATTCCTGTCTTTCATTTCCACGGCCTTCATCTCCAAATATTACTTTTTCAGGAAACAGTTATACTCAGTTAGGGTTTTTGGAATTCGAATTTTTTGTATTAAACCGAAATTACACATTAGAAACCGCGTAATTTACATTAAGGCTGCATTAACTGCGTATTATTACCCATTGTGAGGGGTACAATAGAATGAAAGGAAAAGATGTATTCCGAATGCTTATTTTAACCTTCCTCCTGTTTTCAAAGGATCTCCTTTATAACCCAGCGCCTGCCAGTCGAGTCTACCTTTCCCATTTTCGGTATGGCAGGTTGTACATTTAAGTGCCTCTTCAGCCGGAGCCACCATATGGTTTATGGGCCAAAACATTTCAGTCTCAATAAAGGCATACTTCCCTGAGTAAGGAAGATTAACGGATTCCATACCAATTTTTGAAGCCAAGTCCCAGTCATAGGTTTTCCAGTATCCATCCTCTCCAAACAGTTTTGGCACGATCAAATAACTATTTTCCTCATCATAGATTTGCTTTCCACGCATTACCTTGAAGGGTGTAATTTTAGCTTTTGGATCATTTATGTTGCCATTAAGCACATTCAACCCAACTACATTATTTGGTTCAATCACCTCACCGAACTGATAATAATCGGCCTGCCCGTTGTACCACCTGTATTCAGGAACAACGTTCTTGCTCCATTCAAAATCACCTTTATTCTTGTTGTACACCGTTTGGCCATATTCATCGGAAGCCTCACTTTTATCCTGACCGGCAGTGGACCAGTCCCACCAGGTTTTTGTAGGTTCTTCTCTGGCAAATGTTGGGATATGACAGGTTTCACAAGCAACTGCGTCCAGGTGATCGTTCAGTTTTTTGTTTTCGTGCGGTTTTGCATCATGGCATTCAATGCATGAGATATGATTTTGCCCGCTTGCCATGGAACCATGACTCGCCCCGTGGATTTTATGATTTTCCCCGGCATGGCATGTCGAACAGGTAAATCCCAGACCTCCTATATGAACATCCAGTTCACGGGTGGGGTGTATCAAACTTTCATCCATGTCGCCGTGCTTTACCCCGGTACCTCCCCCTCCGTTGAAATGGCAAACACTGCAATTTTCCGTTGTAGTCTTTCCCACACTTTGTGCTACTTTGACAAGGTCAACCACAGGATCGGGCATTCCTGCACCTGTCGGCACCTTTTTGTAGGTTCCTGTCTGGTCATGACAGATCAGGCAATCGATATTCCTTCCGTCCTTAAAGTCGAAGGTATTGTCTCTCCATCCATAACCGATGTGGCAACTTGTGCATCGCGGCCAGTTGGAGGAAACAGCAATACAATAATTATTGATAATGTTTTGTTTCCCAACCTTCCGGTTATTGCCGTCTTTATCAACGAAATCTTCTCCTAACCAGTTCCAGTGTCTCGTTTTCATGATATCCTGGTCTATTCCTTCGTGACACATCAGGCAGGTCTCGGTTACTTCCTGCGGCGACTGAAACGGGCCTTCGATCAATTCCGAATGGTCCTGCTGGGCAAAGGCCTGCAAACCAAAAAAAAATGCGATAATTGTTAAATAAACCCCTTGCATATGTTTTTGCTTTAGATAATATTTTATTGGTGCGTAATATTAGTAAAAAAAGGTTAAGTCATATTTAGAAAACTGTGACAATTTTTCAACCATATGTTTGACCGATTTATAAGCCTGAATTTTATTTGTAAAATTGACTTTGATTTTCATGCTAAAATTATACAGAAATAATTCAATATTCAGTTTTCACAGCGCCATAGGTGCTGAATGTGTTGCTTTCAGGCGAAGAACACCAAGATTTAAATGCTAAATACACATTGGAACAGAACTGGAGGCTGTGGTTATTCTTGTAAAGTTATAAATTTTGCTTACCTGTCCGACTGCGCCCTGGCTTTGTGCTGCAGACGGGACTTTCAAGCGGGCTTGCGGAACACCTGAAAGAGCAAGGGAAATGAATAATTGAAAAATAAAGTGCAACACAGACAGAATTTTTCTACTTTTACATACATATCATACCGCAGGGGTGGTTAGCTCAGCTGGTTCAGAGCGCTTGCTTCACACGCAAGAGGTCATGGGTTCGAATCCCGTACTACCCACAAATTAATCCAATAAATTTCTTCAGTATTTGCGAATTTATATGTTTTGCCCATAATAGTAGAAAATATAGCACATCCAACTCCTGAAAGCTCCATAGGAGTGGAATATTCTGGGGTCACTCTGTTCGTCCGGATTTATGCGTTGTTAAGTGGGTAAGCTAATCCGTACGATAATACATCTGGATTTGAAATCCTTTTGATATTAAAAAGAATTACAGTTCTGCTTAAAAGATTGTGTCCATCCTACTAACCAGGAAAAGGCTAATTTATATCTAATTCGCCCATGGATTTTCTGAAGGTTTGTAGATTATTCACTACCCAATTATCAGCTGGCTCGCCTCATCAATAACATTCTTGTCAAATATAATTCAAAAAAAATAAAATTGAAGCACATATATAGACTTAAAAGCAACATCAAGCAAGCAAGAACTAATGACCTGAATAATTCATAAAATTAATGAATTATTCACCATAGGCGCATCCTGCTGAGGCTGTACCGAGAAGTAACCCTGCCTACTGGCTTGATAGCCTTTGTTGGGGCAGGCAGGCTTCGAAAAAGTTTATGAAATTTTTAGGTAAAAAATAAATCAGTAATTTTATTATAAAATCGCTGAATGTATTGATATAAAAGAAAAAGGCCAGCTAACTTACTGACCTTAAACTTGAGCGGGAAACGGGATTCGAACCCGCGACCCTTAGCTTGGGAAGCTAATGCTCTACCAACTGAGCTACTCCCGCATAAAATTGTTATAAAAATTTTATTTCATTCATAATTGCTCTACCAATCCCGAAAATTAGAAAATCTTTGATTTTTATGAATTTTCGTGGATCCTCGTCACGCTTTTTTAGCGTGACGGGACTGAGCTACTCCCGCTTTTGCGAAAGCAAAAATAAATATTTTCCTTTAGCTTCAATCAAATAATAGAAAAATAGAAAAGCCCGGGAAAATTCCGGGCTTTTATGGTTTAAAATGGTGATGACCTATTGTAGTATTTAAAACTTCCCGAATTTAAGGGATGCCCCGAATGTAAAACCGTTCAACACATCCGACTCGGTATCGGCCAGGCTCAGGTTTGAGGTATAGCGATAATACCCGCCGATTGCAAAACGCATGAACTTCACCATGTTTAACTCAATTTCCAAACCCGGCTCGATTACAAAAAAGGCTGATGCGTCATCACTGTAATCATAATTGTAGTTATTATCGTCCCCATTAGAGTAATAATAGTGCCTTACATATGCCACACCACCGGCGCCGATGATAACCGGTATCGAGACGTGAACCGGATAACGCGCTCCGATGATCGGTTCGATCAACAAACCGCCATAACCTCCTACAAGATTATAATCCTGTGAAACGCCAATAAGGTTTTTTTCAAATTTCAAATCATTGACAAAACCACGGCCGGCGATCCCCAATCCGACGCCATGGTTGATGATCCAGGCACCCTGTGCACCGATCAGGAACGCATCTTTGTTGTCTATCTGGGAATAGCCAAATAAGATTCCGCCATAACCGCCATGGGTAATTTTATCACTGCCAAAAAGGGTTTTGTATTCCTGGGGGCTTTTCCCCTGGTCATCCTGGGCCATTGTTCCCAAGCCAACCATTATTGCCAATACAATCAATGTTAGTGTTTTCATGATATTTAAATTTATTTGGTTATTATATATCTTAAAGTAATTCCAACATCCCACAGGTCGAGATTGAAAGCCTTTTCGCCGAACAGGTCAAAATAGGGTTTATAATCCAAACTGAACTACAAGGGGACCGACCGGAAAATGAACTCCAGCCCGATCAGAAAATCGGCACCAATCACCGGTGAATAGGTTTTATGAGAGCGATACCAGGTAACACCGTCGTTTATCCAGGTGTCGTATTCGTCGTAGCCCACATAACCTGAATGTGCCCCGGCACCGGTCACCAGGTACATGTCGGTTTTGTATTTTTCTTTGATCTTTTTATGCTTTTCGAGCAAACCGGCCATCCTGATACCGTGTTGTTGAAATCCTGCAATGATCTCAAAGCCCAGTAGGTCTTTATCCAGGTACTGATATGTGAACCCCGTGACCCCTCCTGCCCTGAAACCGACCGAACTCCTTTCCTGACCGACCACAGTCAGGGTAAAAATCGCAGTTAAAAGTGTAATTAAGAGTTTCATTTCCCTATTAATTAATCTGGAGCAAAGTAAAAGTACTCTTCAATTATTTGGTCCATTATTCTTCCGGAAGTAAAATTTTACAAACTAAAATGTTATTTTCAATTACTAAAATGAAAAACTCACCAATAAAATAAATTAGCCAATTCATGCTATTTATCAATTCAAATTAATATTCTGTTAACTGGGTAATATAGAAAATTTTTTTTCATATTATTTTCACGTCGTACTGGATTTTAAAACTTAAATCCGGGCAAAAACCATGAAACAATTTAAACCATGAAAACTTATTTGTCGAGAAATAGTTTTTGGCTGATCATTTCAGCGGGGGTATTCCTTATTTGCTATTCCTGGTCGGATTCCTTCCGAAAATCAACCGAAAGTTTTATCAACCGGCAAGCCTACGAATCATTTCTGATCAGGCAAATCAATTCTTTTATTGATGGGAAAGGTCTGGAAAGACAGGAGGCAGTCGGAGCCGACATGCCGGATATGGCTGCTCTTCAGGATTATTTCATGACGGTTGACCCCGAACTGAAGCGGGTTCCGAAAGAGCGCCTGAAATCATCCTACGAATATACCAAATCCATCCAGGAATCTGTATCCTACAAGTCAACCGAACAACTTGTATGGCAGGGAACTGAATCCGACATTGGTGGCCGTGTTAGAGCACTTATGTGGGACCCCAATGATCCTGAAGGTAAAAAGGTTTGGGCCGGGGGTGTTACGGGTGGCCTGTGGTATAATAATGATATAACGGATGATGCATCGCCCTGGATACCCGTGGGTGATTTCTGGCCAAACCTTGCAATTAGCTGCATAACCCATGACCCAAACAACCCTGAAACTTTCTATGTGGGAACCGGCGAAGCACAAACAGCCTTAATCATCTATCGAGAATCATCAGGATTGGGTTTTGGGATTTTAAAATCGGAAGATGCCGGACAGACATGGACTATTTTGGAAGCTACAACTGATTTCGCCTATGTAACTGATTTAATGGTAAAAGATGAGGATGGTTCAAGTGTGGTCTATGCAGGAGTCGTTTCGGGAACCTATAAAGGTGTGCAGCATCTTAGTGAGCCTTCTGACGGACTATTCAGGTCGGCAGATGGCGGACAAAGCTGGGAACAGGTTCTACCTGACATTACAGGGTTGGATACCCCCTACTCCCCTTCTGATATCGAACTGGGGCCTTCGGGAAGGATTTTTGTCGGAACCATGCAAAATGCAAATGGTGAAGGCGGGGCTACTATTTTATATTCGGATTTAGGAACAACCGGAACCTGGACAAAATATGAGGAGTATAAAATTCTGATCGAAAATACACCCGATTTTAACCTCCCAGGCAGGGTAATACTGGATGCCGCACCATCGGATGAGAACATTGTTTATTGTGCAGTTGTCCAGGGTTATTTTTATGGAATTCCGGGATACGAATGCCATATTTTAGCCAAATCGACCGATAAAGGAGAAACCTGGAATATGTTCAATATTCCACCGAACGGTTCAAACGGAAACTGGGCATACATTGCATGGCACGCTTTGACGCTTTCAGTGGATCCAAACGATCCGGATCGATTGTGGGTTGCGGCACTTGACACCTGGAGGACAGACAATGAAGGTCAAACCTGGTCGAAAAAATCGAACTGGACAGCAGTTGGGAATTATAATTACATCCATGGCGATATTCATGCAATTGCCTTTAACGGAAATTCTTCCGATGAATTTATGGTAGCTTCGGATGGAGGTGTTTTTTATACTTCCGAAGGATCGGAAAATTTCCCCACATTCGAAGAAAAGAACCACGGTTTCAATACCCTGCAATTTTACAAATGTGCCTTGCATCCGATTGCTGACGCCACGTTTTACATGGGTGGAATGCAAGACAATGGAACGGTATTTTACGACGGAAATGCCATTGGGAACCAAAACAGGATGAGCGGTGGTGACGGTGGTGCCTGCTTCATCGATAAAAATGAACCGGATGTTTGGGTCACTTCGCACCAGAACAATAATTTTTATTTGTTCGCCAATTATCAATATTTGGGCACTGCTTTCAACTGGTCGAGCGGAAATTTCATCAGTTCGATGGATTACGACTTTAATCTGAACACGCTTTACGCCAATGCCGTGACGGTTGTCAATACCCTTCCCGATCAGATACTCCGACTTTCAGGGATACCTTTTGGCCCTTTGGAAGGGGAGTTTCTGAATTTGGGTACCGATTCGGAAGTTCCTTTTACTCATGTTAAATATTCCGAATATTCACCCGCCGGAACTGCGAGGCTTTTTCTGGGAACCCAATCAGGAAGGCTGTTCAGGGTCGAAAATGCACAAGCAGATTTTGAAGTATCGGAAATTGGTGACCCGGCTTTTCCAGCCGGAGCGATCTCCTGTGTTGCCCATGGGGGTTCGGATGATACATTACTGGTAACATTTTCAAATTACGGTGTCGCATCACTGTGGCAAAGTTATGACGGAGGGCAAGGTTGGGAAGAGAAAGAAGGCGACCTGCCCGATATGCCTGTCAGATGGGCATTGTATCATCCGCAGACCGCAACAACAGCTATGCTTGCAACAGAGATCGGGGTATGGACCAGCTACAATCTCGACGATGAATTTGTGAACTGGATTCCCGAAAACGATGGGTTGGCCAATGTGAGGGTGGATATGCTGCAACTTCGCGACGAAGACCTTACCGTCCTTGCAGCCACACATGGGAGGGGATTTTTTACAACCACTTTTGAATA
>JAFGBL010000033.1 GCA_016933115.1 Bacteroidales bacterium
AAATACTTTAAATAGGACAGGTTTCTTAAACTATATGAGTTATAGATAGTCGAAAATTCATTAAAGAATTTTTACTTGAAAAATTACTAATGTTTTATAACTTAAAAGACAAAATGAAATTCAAACTACAAAAATCATTGGTTAACATTTATTTTATGAAAAAAGCAATTTTGTTTCTGATTGTTCTTTTTGTATTTACCGGCTTTTCATCATCTAATCAACCTGATGATCCCACTAATATAATCATTACTTCTGCTGATTTATCAAAAGCCGGAAATTTTATTCCGATAGGTTTGATTGGAGAACCGGTAAGTTCTGTAAAACTTTATGAACCAAAATGGGTAGAAGCATCAGAAAATATGCCGGCCTATGGAGTTATAGAAGGATCGATATTTCCTGTTGATCCGGATGGATGGCCCATAAATTTCAGGGTATTATTACCTTCATTCTGGTCGCACAGAGCGATGCAGGCTGGTGGTGGTGGTCTGAATGGTACCATCACTGTCAGAGAGGGACATAATCCAATGCTTGGAAAAGGATTCGCTATGTATGGGAGCGATTCAGGTCATCAGGCAGAAGGCATGGGATTTCCGGGCGCAAAAAAACAGGAACACCTTGCAACAGGGCCTGCCGGTGGTGACGAATGGATTTTAAATGATGAAGCCATAAGAAACATGGGTTACATGCAGATGAAAAAAACCCATGACGCAGCCATGGTAATCATGGAAAGAATATACGGGAAAAAACCTGTTTACAATTATTATGTGGGAAGCTCGCATGGTGGGCGCGAAGGGCTGATGGTAGCTCAGCGTTATCCTAAAGACTATGACGGAATTATTTCAAATGTCCCGATCGTAAACTTTTCAAGTTTGATGTCGGCTCCTGAATGGATCAGGATTCAGGAAATACCTCTGAAAAACTGGGTGACACCTGCCAAAGTTAATGCCATCAGGGCTGAATTCCTCAGGCAGTGTGATAACCTGGATGGTTTATCCGATGGAATAATTAATAATTATATGGCTTCCAGGGCAATATTTAATGTCAATGACGGGGAAGGACCCGATGACCCCTGGGCTGCATTGCGTGCCCCCGATAATGTTGATCCGGACCCAACCAACAATTCTGAATCAGCCAGACTTACCGATGAGCAAATTGAAACAATAGAGCTTGTGTACAGTACCTATAAATTTGCAACGCCTCTCGCAAATAAGGTAACTGGTTTTGGAATGTGGCTGCCTTCGATTGAACCGGATGGATTTGGTACAATTACCAGTCAAAGGTTTAAAGGCCAGGAAGGAGCAGATGAAAACGCCCGTATGCATTTTTCGTTGGGAACGGTTGGCATGACAGGTGTTATAATGCAGGATTTATCGGCAAATCCGCTTGATTATGTTGAAGGTGGAAAATGGAATAATCGCCGGGAAGAAGTATCAGATTGGCTTGATACAACCGATCCTGACCTTTCGGAATTTTATAAAAACGGTGGGAAAATTATTCTGACAATCGGAACGGGCGACTATATTGCTTCACCCGGAGCACAGCTTGATTATTACCAATCATTGCTTGATGAAATGGGGCGCAAAACCATCGATGAATTTGCACGCATGTATGTTGTGCCTCAGGGCGGGCATGGTTTGTCGGGAAGAAGTTTCAATAAAAACGGGGATGGAAAATCAGTGGAAGTAAAAAATATTCCTGCACCCAACGGTGACGATAAAATGGAAATGTTAATATCATGGGTTGAAAAAGGACAGGCACCGGAAAAAACACTTGTTATTGATCTGAATGGAAAAATAAAAACAAAAAAAGAGGGCGCCGGATATTTGTTGTGTTCATATCCGAATTACCCCAGATATATTGGCGGCCCGGTCGATCAGGCAGCTTCCTATAAAAGCGAAAAACCTTAAATTGATATCATCCTAACTATAACCGTATAATTATGAAAACTAACAGACGAAATTTTTTTCAAACGATGGGAGCCGGAGCCGCCGGATTAGGACTGGCTTCAACACTTCCAATTGCTTCATGTGCTTCTCCTTCAGAAGAAAACAGCAACAATGATAGCGATGGCCAACTGCTTTTTATTGGTGATAATATTGCTATTGCCGATACAGTGTATGGAAAAGTCAAAGGGTTTATCCTGCGCGATATTTTCCAGTTCCGGGGAATTCCCTATGGAGCTGATACAGGTGGAAAGAACCGTTTTATGCCACCTCAGAAACCTAAACCATGGGATGATATTTTCCCGGCAGTCTGGTGGGGAAATACTGCCCCTCAGATAATGGACGGAAGATATGCCAATGCCTATGCTTCGTTTGTCGATCACTGGAATTACGATGATGTCAGCGAAGATTGCCTTCGTTTAAATGTGTGGACACCTGCAATCGATGATAAAAAGCGCCCTGTGATGGTTTGGTATCATGGAGGTGGTTACACTAACGGGAACGGAATCGAACAGGATGGATACATGGGTGAAAACCTTGCTCGCAAAGGCGATATCGTTTTTGTTTCCATTAATCATCGTTTAGGACCAATCGGTTTTTCCGACCTTTCGGGAATAGGAAGTGAAAAATACAAACATTCGGGTAATGTTGGAGCGTTGGATATGATTGCTGCCCTGGAATGGGTAAAAGAAAACATTGCCAATTTTGGCGGCGACCCTGGAAATGTTACCATCATGGGGCAGTCAGGAGGAGGTGCCAAAGTTTGTACTCTTGCTGCCATGCCGGCAGCAAAAGGGCTTATTCATAAATTTGTGCCTCTTAGCGGGTCAAGCATCCAGGCTATGGATCAGGAAATGTCGCAAAAACTTGGCGCTTATGTTTTAAAAGAAGCTGGGTTAAAGCCTTCAGAAATTGATAAACTTCAGGATATCCCCTGGAAAGAATATATTTTGATTGCCAATAAAGCTCAACAGAAATTGACTGCAGAAGTAGGAACTACCGACTTTTTCCGCTTTGGCTTTGGCCCGGTTGCCGATGAGATCAATATTCCAAAAGAAACCTTTTACAGTGATCCGGATGGTGTATCTTCCGATGTGCCAATGATGATCTGTACTACATTCCATGAATGGGGAGCTGCACGGACAATGCCCGAACTGGAAAAAATTACTGCAGATGATGCTAAGGAAATGCTGAAGGAAAGAGCTGGTTTCAGAGGAGGATTAGGCGATAAAGCGCCTGAAGTCTACGATGCATATGCCAGAACTTTCCCTGATAAAAAACCAATCGAAATAATGACTTTGGTTTCCAGTAACCGAAAGGGAGTCGTCGAAACAGCAACAGCCAAGATCAAACAAAATGCACCGGTTTATGTCGCATGGTTTGGCTGGGAGCCACCTTTATTTGATAACCGTATGAGGGCTTTCCACTGCCTCGATATTTGTTTCTGGTATTATAATACCAACCTGATGCTTACACATACCGGTGGCGGTGCACGTCCACGGAAACTTTCAGAAAAAATGTCGGATGCCTTGTTAAGTTTTATGCGTACTGGCAACCCAAATTGTTCAAGTATGCCTGAATGGCCCTCGTTTTCAGCAGAGAATGGTGAAACCATGATTCTTAATGATGTATGTGAAGTGAAAAATGACCCTGACAAAGAAGGCAGGGAAATGTTATAATAATTAACTTTGAAGAGGGAAATTTGATTAATTCCCTCTTCATTTTAAATATTTAACCATAAGTAATGAAAAAAATAATTCTGCTGTTTTCGATAATATTACTGCCTTTATTTATTTTATCACAATCTGTTCAAAAAGGTCCTTATACTGTTTCTGTTATCGATAAAAATATCTATCACATTGAAGATGCCAACGACAGTAATCCGGCCGGAGTCCATCTAGATGAAAAAAACCAGTATTCAGGAATGAATAACTGTTCGGATATGTACCTGGTTGTGGGAACTAAAACTGCCTTGCTGATTGATTTGTCGAATAAGATAAATTGGGATAATACGGCGACTGAATCGTTGCGGACAATTGTCTACGAAAGGGCAGGGGACGCAAAATTATATATAACTGTAACTCACAGGCATGGCGATCATCTTGGAATGTTGCCAGCATTTAATGAAGATGAAAAAGCCGGTTTCTGGATTCCAAAAGCTGAATTCGAGGGTATGGATATTTTTCCAAAAGACAGGACCGTATACTTTGGAGAAAATTCATCGTTAGATTTGGGCGGTTTTGTGGTTAACACCATGGAAGTGCCCGGGCATACTGCTCATTCAACTTTGTTTTTCCTTAATAATAAAAATATAGTTTTTACAGGAGATGCGATTGGCTCAGGCAGTGGAGTCTGGCTTTTTAACGAAGAAAGTTTTTATACTTATAAAAATGCAGTTAACAACCTGGTCAAATACATTGAAAATCCTGAAAATAAAATTGATGTCAATAAATTACAAATATACGGAGGGCACTATTGGCAATGCAAACAGGTCGGGCAGCTTACTTCAAAGTATATTTATGATATGCAGGCCTTGATTATAAAAATAGGTGAGGGTACTGCCGGATCTGAGCCAAACACAGCAGCATTTTCATTCCTTGATACAAATTTTAAATACGGTACTGCAACTATTACCTGGAATAAGGAAGCAGCCAAAAATTATGCAGAATCTGAAAAGGGTAAATAGCTTTATATAAGTATTACAAGCAGTTTCGGAATTAGGCAAATTAATTATGAAAAGCATACAAATGAAAAAACGAATTAATTCAACACACTATTTTTCAATACTAAAGGCAGGTATTTTAATTTCTTTATTAATATCAGTTATTTCAGTTTCCGGACAGAAATCAGGGATGAATTATTTTATCGACGATTTAATGGCAAAAATGACTCTGGAAGAAAAACTCGGCCAGATAAACCTTTCATCCGGAAATGTTGGAGCCATTCTTAGTGGAGGTGGAGGAATGAATGAGGCAGTTACAAAGGGCGAAATCGGGGCAACGGGTGGTTTTTCATTTAATGCCATTAAAGGGACTCAGGAAGCTGCACAACAATCGAGGCTGAAAATACCGGTTCTGATTGGGTTAGATGTTATTCATGGTTACAAAACCATTTTCCCAATTCCTCTCGGACTGGCTTGTACCTGGGATATTGGCCTGATTGAAAAGAGCGCACGCATTGCTGCAACCGAAGCCAGTGCCAGCGGCGTTTGCTGGACCTACTCACCCATGGTTGATATTGCCCGTGATCCCCGCTGGGGAAGGGTTTCCGAAGGTGCAGGAGAAGACCCGTGGTGGGGTTCACAAATAGCACAGGCAATGGTTCGTGGCTACCAGGGCAATAGTCTTTCAGAAAACAATACAATCATGGCGTGTGTAAAACATTTTGCGCTTTACGGAGCTGCTGAAGCTGGTCGCGACTACAATACAGTTGACATGAGCCATTTGTCTATGTATAATTGTTATCTGCGACCATACCAAGCTGCTTTCAGTGCCGGAGCAGGAAGTGGAATGTCGTCGTTTAATGTGATTGATGATGTTCCTGCTACAGGCAATAAATGGCTGATGACTGATCTTTTACGCAACCAATGGGGTTTTGATGGATTTGTTGTGACCGACTACACAGCTATTAATGAAATGACAAATCATGGTTTGGGAGATTTAAAAGCTGTTTCAGCATTGGCTTTAAAAGCCGGTATTGA
>JAFGBL010000257.1 GCA_016933115.1 Bacteroidales bacterium
CGGAGATGGAACCGCCACAGCCGCCAATGCCGGCTTCGACCTGGATGCGGTGGAAGCAATTGCTTCGGAGCCCGGTGTTTATTTGGCGATGTTCGGCTATGAGGTGGATGACTCCAACGGTAACAACAATGGTAAAATCGATCCGGGTGAAACCGTGGATCTGATTGTTACTTTGAAGAACAACGGAGATTTAACTGCGTCCAATACGGAAGGAGTGATCAGTACAGGTTCTATTTACATGACCATTGATAACGGAACGGCAAGTTTTGGAAACCTTACCCAGGGCCAAACCGGTGAAGGAACCTTCACTGTTACTGCAAATGAGGCTACTCCAAGTGGTGAGCCGGTTGAAATTGGATTAGATGTTTCAGCCAATGGCGGTTCCTACAGCAATAATTACTCAATGAATTTTGTAGTTGGACAGATTCCGGTACTAATCCTGGATCTCGACCCCAACCATAACAGCGGAACTGCCATGCAGGAAGCCATCCAGCAAATTGAACTGGCTGCCGATTATGAAACCTCAATTCCCAATGATTTGAATGTTTATTCTTCCATATTTTTATGTCTTGGTATTTATAGCAGCAATCATCAGCTAACATCTACAGAGGGGCAGTCACTGGCAGATTTTCTGAACAATGGTGGCAATTTATATATGGAAGGAGGAGATACCTGGTATTTTGATGATCAGACGGCTGTCCATGCCATGTTCAATATTAACGGAACTTCCGATGGATCAGGCGATTTGTCGACAATTCAGGGTGTAACTGGTGCTTTTGCCGAAGGAATGTTATTTAATTACTCAGGTGAAAACAATTGGATCGATCAGATTGAACCGCTTGGATCGGCATTCGTTATTTTCAATAACCAGTCACCTGCCTATGCTACCGGTATTGCCTATGATGGGGGTTCTTACAAGACGATCGGGGCATCCCATGAATTCGGTGGACTGGATGATGGAGGCAGCCCTTCGACGAAGGCTGAGTTAATGGCAGCATACCTTGACTTTTTTGGTTTGACAGCAACATTGCAGGCTAACTTCAATTCCAATGTCACTGAAATCTGTGAAAGTGAATCCGTTGAATTTTATGATAATTCCGCCGGGGACATCATTTCCTGGGAATGGACATTCGAAGGAGGAAACCCGGAAAGCTCAACAGTGCAAAATCCGGTTGTGATGTATGAATCTTCAGGTGAATTTGACGTTTCGCTTACCGTTTCGGATGGGACAAATTCCAGTACGATTGAATTACCGGAATATATTACCGTGGGAGCATCTCCTGATACACCCGGATTACCGGCAGGTTTAACGGAAATTTGTACCAATGAAGCCGGTAATACCGAATATGAAATCAACGCTATTGGCAATGCAGATAGTTATATATGGACTGTGGATCCGAGTGAAGCCGGAGAAATTAATGGAAGTGGTACCACCGGAACATTTACCTGGTCGGTGATGTGGGAAGGAACGGCAACAATAAGTGTAAAATCGGTCAATGCCTGTGGTGAAAGTGAGTTTTCAAATGGTATCGAAGTATCCTGTTCGGTTTGTACAGGTGTTCAAATAGAATTGACAGAAAATATAAATTTATTCCCCAATCCCGGGAACGGCAGGTTTATTTTGCAATTAAACAGCCATCACGATGAGGCATTTGAACTTGAAGTCCTGGATTTATCAGGGAATTTGGTTTATAAGGATCAATTGGCTTCAGTGGATGGCAGAACATCTTTCGAATTGAATTTATCAGGTATCGGTTCCGGCGTCTTCTTTTTAGTTTTAAGGAATCAAAACTTTTTCCTTGAAAAAAAGTTAATTATAAAGTAGTGTGATTATACCTTTTCCTGTATTAAAAAAATGATTTACTAAAAAAATAATCATGAAGCATTTTTATACATTAATTCTCAGTTTACTTGTCTTTGGTTCGCTTGTTGGCGAACAAATTACTTATCCCGATTCATGGGGAAATGAAGGGTTCACTTTATTAGAACAGAATAGGAATTCGGTCAGGATAAATTACTCCATCAAAACATGGTCAGCAATTGACACGCAGATCAATGGGGTTTCCATGCAGGAAATTTCCATGCCGGGCACGTTTTTACCCAATGATGAAGGATCACCCAATTTACCCGGCTCCGGGCGTTTCATAGCCGTTCCCCAGGGAGCTACCCCTGAGTTGAAGATAGTTTCGTTCAGGACAGAGACGTTCGAAAACATAGAAATGATGCCGGCCCCCCGTATTCCCTGGGCCAACGAAGACGGGCCACTGGAATATAATAAGGACATGGCCATCTATTCAGCCGACCAGTTTTATCCGGCCCAGCCCATCAAGCTTTCCGGGATGGACCAGATCAGGGGATTGGATGTTGTGATGCTTGGAATAACGCCTTTTCAATATAATCCGGTGACAAGGCAATTATTGGTCTACCGCGATATTGAAGTAGAAATCACATTCAAAGGAGGCTCAAGTCATTTTGGTGAAGACCGCTTGCGCAGCCGCTGGTGGGATCCGATGCTGTCCGACATCCTTTTGAACTACGAATCATTGGCTAAGGTGGATTACAATAAATCCTATCAGGCCATGGATGATGTAGGATGCGAGTACCTCGTCATCACACCCACCGGGCCTGATTTTCAGCAGTGGGCCGATTCGATCCGGAATTTCAGGACCTTGCAGGGCATCCAGACCATGGTGGTCACCCTGGATGAAATTGGCGGTAACAATGCCAATACCATTGAAAATTATATCAACA
>JAFGBL010000258.1 GCA_016933115.1 Bacteroidales bacterium
ATCGAAGACTTTACGGCAGCACTGGCCCAGGGATGGTTTGCAGTAGGTTGTGCCGACAGGGACGCAGGTACCACCTATTATCTCATCATGGACGGTTGGAACGAAACCAATGTACCATGGCTTGAAATTGACTATTCAAGTGGTACTGTTCTTGATCCTCCGACAAACCTCACCGCTTCAGTTGACGAATGTGATGTTCATCTCGAATGGGATGCTCCGGGCGGCGGTGGAGAAGGACAATGGATTTATTGGGATCAGCAAGTGAACGGCGCCGACGGTATTGGCCTCACAGCAGGCGGTACTTTCTATTGCGCTTCGCACTGGAATCCTTCAGATCTTGCTCCTTATGATGGCATGTACATGACCAAAATGAACTGGTATCATTACGACAATGCTGCAACTGCAACATTCATATTGAAAGTTTGGACCGGTGCCAACGCTGGTACTGAAATCATGAGCCAAACCGTTTCAAGCGCCATAGGATGGAATGAGGTAGACCTCACCTCCCCGGTAATGATCGATGCCTCTCAGGAACTCTGGTTCGGTTACGAAGTGACTCATCCAACCGGTGAGAACCCGGCAGGTGTCGACTTTGGCCCGGCTATTTATGGTTATGGTGATATGATCTCCCTCGATGGTACTTCATGGGTATCCATGGGAACCGAATACGGTTTGGATTATAACTGGAATCTGGGTGCTTATGTAATGGATATGACTGATGGACAGGGCCCGGCCCAACCACTGGTTAAATCTACTATTGAAAATCCAGCCAATGCATCATTTGATGTTGCAAGCGGTGCTCCAGGACAATACAATAAATTTACCCCGAATGCAAATAAAGCCCTCAATGGTTATAATGTATACAGAAGCGGCAACTTGCTTGACTTCACAACAGAAACCATGTATGATGATATGAACGTTCCGGATGGAACTTATAACTATTGTGTAACTGCCGTTTATGACGAAGGTCAGTCGGCTCCGGTTTGCGAAGAGGTTACCGTTGAATGTGGAAACGTTCTCGATCCTCCGACCAATCTCACTTATGAAACTGACGAGTGTCTGGTTATGCTGGATTGGAATGCTCCGGGCGGAGGACCAACAGGTGCAATTTTGGTAGTAGATCGTGATGGTAGTTTTGATGGTGGTTACAGCGATGACTGGGCAACCATACAGGCTGCTCTCGATGCAAACGGATACACCTATGACTATTATGAAGTAACCGATCTTACTCAGAATGGCCCTGATTTGGCAACAATGGTACAGTACGACCTTATTATTTGGTTCTCAGGTGAAGCTTGGGGTTATTATGGTGATGATTGCATGACCGGAACTGACGAGAATAATGTTGCCTCTTTCCTGGATGGAGGAGGAGCCTTGTTATTCTCTGGCATGGATTATTTCTATGCTTCCTATCCTTCTGCAGGTAATTTCACTGCCGGACAATTCCCGTATGACTATCTGGGCGTTACTTCTGCTGTCCAGGACAACTGGAATGTTTTCAATCCTGATGTTGCTTCAGTAACAGGTTATGGAGCAGCCGCCGGTTTGACTTTTAGTTTGCAGGATATCTATTCTGCTAAGGATGGTTTGTATATCGATAAAATCACACATATGGGTGATGATATTTTCCAAATAACTTCACCGACACCCGCCGGAATGTGTGCCGTTCAGTATGATGGCGGTTCATTTAAATCCATTTACACAACTGCTTCTTTGGCTGCTATTACCAATGCAGGTGATGCAGCAGAAGTAATTGGAGCATGTGTTGATTGGCTGATGTCAACCGATGGTAAAGCCTTAACAGGATACAATGTTTATCGTGATGGCAATTTACTCGGTTTCACAACTGCAACTGAATATACTGACAATTCAATTACATCATCGGGTACTTATGAGTATTGTGTAACCGCCGTTTATGACGAAGGTGAATCACAACCGATATGCGCTGATATTGCAGTTACTTGTGGTGGAACGCCTGATTGCGACGTATTCTTCGATGACTTCGAAAGCTATACCGTTGGTCAGCAACTGGTAGCCCAGAACTCAACAGACTGGACAACCTGGAGCAACAGCCCGGGTTCAACGGAAGACCCATACATTGTTGATAATGGCGGTAACGTTGTTGAAATTACCGGTGTTAATGACCTGGTTTATGTAATGGACAACTACACATCCGGTTTCTATACAATGATGTTCGACATGTATGTACCGACGGGTGGTGACGGATACTTCAATACTTTACAGGACTTTGCAGGAACTGCAAGCTCATGGGGTATGCAGGTTTACTTTGGTATCAACAACCCTGGTGAAGGTAACCTTGACGCAGGCGGTGCTATGGCTCAGATGTTCTCATTCGACTATGACACCTGGATGCAGATTAAAGTTACTGTTGACCTGGATGATGACTGGGGTGAATTCTTCCTCAACGGCACCCTGATCCACGGATGGGTATGGAGTACCGGAGCATTTGGCACAAACAGCCTCAACCAATTGGGAGGTAATAATTTCTATGCAAATCCCGGTGTTAATGCAAATCCGCTCTTCCATTTCGATAATTACTGTGTCGATAGCGAAGGTGGTGGAAATCTTCCTCCGGCTCCTGAGAATTTAACAGGCAGCATCGTAGGCAGTGATGTACTTCTCGAATGGGAATGGCCGGCCGGTGAAGGACAATGGATCTATTGGGATCAGCAAGTGAATGGCGCTGACGGTATCGGCCTCACAGCAGGCGGTACTTTCCTTTGTGCTTCTCACTGGTATCCTGCTGACCTTGCTCCTTATGATGGTATGTACATCAACAAGATGAACTGGTATCATTACGACAATGCTGCAACTGCAACATTCGTGCTGAAAGTTTGGACAGGTGCCAATGCCGGAACCCAAGTGATGAGCCAATCTGTGTCAAGTTCGATTGGATGGAATGAAGTTGACCTCACCAACCCGGTTATGATCGATGCTTCAACGGAACTCTGGTTCGGTTATGAAGTTACTCACCCAACAGGCGAAAACCCTGCAGGTGTTGACTTCGGCCCGGCTATTTATGGCTATGGAGATATGATCTCACTCGATGGTACATCATGGGTATCTATGGGAACCGAATATGGTCTTGACTATAACTGGAACCTGGGTGCTTATGTAGGCGGTGTTGTAGAGGGTAAAACAATTGCCCAGCCAATGGTTAAGGACATTATTCCTGCTCCATCAAACGGTTCATTTGTTACCTCACCAACCAACACCGGTGTTTACAATAAATTTATGCCGAATGAAAGCAAAGCATTCGACGGATTTAATGTATGGCATTCATTCAACAGCGGTTCATTCGAACCATTGGCTACCGGAGTAATGGATTATTCATATACCCATGTTGAGCCTGAGCACGGATTACATACTTATTATGTAACTGCAGTTGTTGATGGACTGGAATCACTTCCGTCAAATGAATGGGAAGTTGTCATTACCGGTATTGAAGACAATATTTTCAATGCAACCCAGGTATATCCGAACCCGGCTACCGATTTGGTAAACATCAGGTCGGAATACAACATCGAAGCTGTTACGGTTTACAACTTTGCCGGTCAGGCAATCAGTGAAGAAACTGTTGACAGTAAATTCTATCAGATCAACACTTCATCCTACAATTCCGGAGTTTATCTCTTCCAGATCAGGACCGATGAAGGCGTGATATCTAAACGAATTATTATTGAATAGGATTTTTTAAATTCATTCCAAAAAAGGCTGTCCTGTTTTGGACGGCCTTTTTTGTTTAATTGATCTTCAACATTGCAACGACCCAAATTCGGGAATGATTAATATTTTACTTAGTTTTGCACGTTTTTTAAAATAAGCGAAAGACAGTTTGGATGAAACGGAAATATTCGGAATACAAGCAACTTGATCTAACCCAAATTGGCGAGGAAATTGGCCGGTATTGGCTACAACACAAAACCTTCAAAAAAAGTGTCGAATCACGAAAAGGACATCAACCTTTTGTTTTTTATGAAGGCCCCCCTTCAGCCAACGGTACGCCAGGCATCCATCATGTGATGGCGAGAGCCATTAAAGATATTTTTTGCCGATACAAAACCATGAAGGGTTTTCTGGTGGAAAGAAAGGCAGGTTGGGATACACATGGCCTTCCGGTTGAAATAGGAGTGGAAAAATCCTTGGGTATAACCAAAGAGGATATTGGAAAGGTTATTTCCGTTGAAGATTATAACAAAGCCTGCCGTAAGGAAGTGATGCGGTACAAGGATCTGTGGGATGACCTGACCGTAAAGATGGGCTATTGGGTCGATCTTGATCATCCTTATATCACTTTCGATAACAAATACATTGAAACCGTGTGGTGGCTGCTGAAGCAACTTTATGACAAGGGATTGCTTTACAAGGGTCATACCATTCAACCCTACTCACCGGCTGCCGGTACGGGGCTCAGTTCCCATGAACTCAATTTGCCCGGTTGTTACAAGGATGTAAAGGACAATACGGTAGTGGCCCAGTTCAAAGTGGTCAGGGATCAAAAATCGGAATTTTTATTCAATGATATTTTTGGAGATCTCTTTTTCCTGGCCTGGACAACTACTCCATGGACACTCCCTTCCAATACCGCATTGGCGGTTGGAGCTAAGATTGATTATGTGAAGGTAAAAACATACAATCCATACACATACAAGCCCATCACTGTAATTCTGGGTAAGGATTTGACGGATAAATATTTTCCTGAATCCAATGCAGAATTAAAGCTTGAAGAATATAACCCGGGAGATAAAAAGATACCATTTGAAATCATTGGAGAATTTAGGGGTTCAAAACTGAAAGATATCCGGTTCGAACAACTTTTGCCATACGCACAACCTGAAGATGGAGATGCATTCAGGGTACTTTTAGGTGATTTTGTCTCCACCGACGAAGGTACTGGAATCGTGCACATTGCGCCCAGTTTCGGAGCCGATGACTTCAAGGTGGCCAGGGAAAACGGCATTGGTTCACTGACTTTGGTGAACAAACTGGGAAAGTTTGTGGATGAAATGGGTGAATTTGCAGGCCGTTATGTAAAATCCGAATATGATCCTAAATACGATCCCGCAAAGGAAGATTCGGTGGATATCGATATTATCGTCAAACTTAAAAAAGAAAATAAGGCTTTCAAAACCGAAAAATACGTTCACTCCTATCCTCATTGCTGGAGAACCGATAAGCCGATTTTATATTATCCGCTCGATTCGTGGTTTATCAAAACCACCGCTTACAAGGAACGGATGATGGAACTCAACGATACCATCAACTGGAAACCCAAAGCAACGGGTACCGGTAGGTTTGGCAACTGGCTCGAAAACCTGGTTGATTGGAATTTATCCCGGTCACGATTTTGGGGTGTGCCGCTTCCTGTTTGGATGACGGAAGACGGTTCGGAACAAATTTGCCTGGGATCGGCAGAAGCGCTGAAAAAAGAAATTGGAAAATCCATTCAAGCAGGATTTATGACGAAAAATCCATTGGAGGATTTTGTTCCGGGTGACAATTCTAAAGAAAACTACGAAACATTTGATTTTCATAAACCCTACGTCGACGATATTATTTTGGCATCTCCCAGCGGAAAGAAAATGTTCAGGGAACCGATGCTTATTGATGTTTGGTTTGATTCGGGTTCCATGCCTTACGCGCAATTCCATTATCCTTTCGAAAACAAGGATGATTTGAATAAATTCTTCCCTGCGGATTTTATTGCAGAAGGTGTCGACCAAACCAGGGGATGGTTCTTCACCCTTCATGCCATTGCCACCATGGTTTTCGATTCGGTGGCCTATAAAACCTGTGTTTCAAACGGGCTTGTGCTGGATTACCTGGGCAATAAAATGTCGAAGCGGTTGGGCAATGCCATCGATCCCTTTGAGACCATCCAGAAATTCGGGCCGGATGCAACCCGCTGGTATATGCTCACCAATTCACAACCATGGGATAACCTGAAATTTGATGTAGCAGGTATTGATGAGGTGAAAAGAAAATTCTTCGGTACATTATATAATACCTACGCATTTTTTGCACTTTATGCAAATATTGACGGATTCACCTATTCAGAAGAAGAGATTCCAGTGAGTAAAAGACCTGAACTTGACCGTTGGATCATTTCCGAACTGAATACCCTTAAAAAAAATGCAGATGAATTTTATAACGATTATGAACCTACCAAAGCCGGTAGAGCCATTGCCGATTTTCTCGACCGCCATTTGAGTAACTGGTACGTTCGCCTGAGCCGGAGAAGATTCTGGAAAGGAGAATATTCGGAAGATAAAATTTCGGCATATCAAACCCTTTACCGCTGCCTGGAAGTAATAGCTCAACTGGCTGCACCCATTGCACCTTTTTTTATGGAAAAACTGTTTGTCGATCTCAATAATGTTACCAAAAGATTGAAAGATGATTCGGTTCACCTGACAGATTTTCCGGTTGTTGATGAAAAAGCTATTGACAAAAACCTGGAGGAAAGGATGGAACTGGCTCAAACCATATCATCTATGGTTTTATCCTTGCGGAAAAAAACCAACATCCGGGTAAGGCAGCCATTGAATAAAATCATGATCCCATTGATCAATAATCATTTCCAGGAAAAAGTTGAGGCAGTAAAATCCCTGATCTTATCGGAAGTAAATGTAAAAGAGCTCGAATTTTTGGCTGATGACAGCATTTTGGTTAAACGGGTGAAACCTAATTTTAAAACTTTGGGGCCCAGGTATGGGAAATTGATGAAACAAATTGCTGCTGAATTGACAGGCTTTGATAAAAACCAGATCAACCAGTTGGAAACTCAAGAAAAGTACAACCTGAATATAAAAGGGCAAGCAGTAGAAATTTTACTCAGCGATGTTGAAATTTTTACCGATGATATCCCGGGCTGGCAAATCAGCACAATAGGACCATTAACTGTTGCGTTAGACATAACTATAACCGATGATTTGAGGGACGAAGGGATTGCCCGCGAACTGGTCAACCGGATTCAAAATATCAGGAAAGATAATGATTTTGAGGTGACAGATAAAATCACCATCATAATTGAAAAAAACAACTCACTTGAATCTGCCGTGAAAAAGAATTATTTATATATTTGCTCTGAAACGCTGGCAGAAACACTTGAGCTCATCGATCACATTGAAAATGAAAATAAGCTTGAGATAGAGCTGACAGAAGATTTGAAAACGAATATTGTGATCGAAAAACTAAATTTTTAGAATTGCGTATAAAAAAGTCATTAATTACCAAACTAATCAGCTATGACAAAGGAAGGAACAACAGAAGAAGCAAAAAGAACTAGGTATTCAGACGAAGAGCTGGAGGAATTTCGCCAAATTATTCTGGCAAAGTTGGAAAAAGCGCGGGAAGATTTGAAAATGTTAACCGATGCATATTCGCATGCCAATGAGCATGACACCAGTGATACATCTCCTACATTCAAAGTATTGGAAGAAGGTTACCAGGTATTATCGAAAGAAGAAAACAGTCGGCTTGCCTCACGACAGCAAAAATTCATCAATTCATTGGAAAATGCACTCATCAGGATTGAGAATAAGTCGTATGGCATTTGCAGGGTGACCGGGAAACTGATATCCAAAGAGCGTTTACGTAGTGTGCCTCATGCAACATTGAGCATTGATGCCAAATTGGGTCAATCGGTAAAAAGGTAAAGAATATCAACCTGTACTCCAATAACATCCATTGAAAAAATCGATTTTAATAATTATATTGGTTTTAATAACTGATCAGATTATTAAGATTTGGGTTAAGACTACCATGACCATTGGCCAGGAAATCCATGTTTTTGGTAATTGGTTCATCATTCATTTTACCGAAAACGAAGGAATGGCATTCGGGATGAGCTTTGGTGGAGATTTTGGTAAACTATTACTGAGTATATTCAGGATACTGGCAATTTTAGCCATTACCTGGTATATTTTCAGGATCAGGAAAATACCGGATAAAAGGGGTTTGATTTTCAGCCTTTCTCTCATCCTGGCAGGAGCACTCGGAAATATCATTGACAGTGCCTTTTACGGAATGATATTCAGTGCAAGTAAATTCCATGAAATAGCAACACTTTTCCCGGCTGAAGGTGGTTACAGTAGTTTTTTGCATGGCAAAGTGGTGGATATGTTTTATTTTCCAATTATTAAGGGATATTACCCTACGTGGTTTCCGCTCTGGGGAGGCCAGGATTTTGTGTTTTTCAGGCCGGTTTTCAATATCGCCGATTCCTCCATTACCATCGGGGTTTTCATTCTTATTTTCTTCCAAAAAAAATTCTTCAAAAAATAACACAATAACATACGACATACTTTCCTTACGTTAGATTCATTAACCATTCAGGAAATTCGTTTTTTTACACCAGAGGGTTCTGTAAAGTGAAGATTTTTTTATCTTTGCGCAAATTTTAATCAAAAATAATGGAAAAGAAAAGCGAAGGCTATATTTCTCAGATAATTGGTGCTGTAGTGGATGTATCGTTTGAAGATGAAAAAGGCCTCCCGAATATTTACGATGCCCTTGAAATTAAAAAGGATGACGGTTCATCCCTGATCCTTGAGTGTCAGCAGGATATTGGCGAAAACACTGTCAGGACAATCGCCATGGATTCAACCGATGGGTTGAGAAGAGGGATGAAAGTGATTGCAACAGGTTCGCCCATTACCATGCCTGTTGGAGATGAAATAAAAGGCAGGTTATTCAATGTGATCGGTGATTCGATTGACGGATTGGGACCTGTTTCAAAAGAAAACGGATATGTGATCCACAGGGATCCGCCAAAATTTGAGAACCTCACCACCCAAAAAGAAGTATTGTATACGGGTATCAAAGTAATCGATTTGATCGAACCTTATGCCAAAGGAGGAAAGATCGGACTGTTCGGTGGTGCCGGGGTTGGAAAAACGGTTATCATCATGGAGCTGATCAACAATATAGCCAAGCAGTATTCCGGTCTTTCGGTTTTTGCCGGGGTTGGAGAAAGAACACGTGAAGGAAATGACTTGCTGAGGGAAATGATCGAATCAAGAGTAATCAAATATGGTGAAGCCTTTATGAAAAGTATGGAAGAGGGGAACTGGGACCTGTCAAAAGTGGATCGTGAAGAACTTTTAAAATCGCAGGCTACGCTTACTTTCGGACAGATGAATGAACCACCGGGAGCTCGTGCCCGTGTTGCTTTATCGGGATTGACCATTGCAGAATATTTCAGGGATGGAGACGAAAAAACAGGCGGTCGTGATATCCTGTTTTTTATGGATAATATTTTCCGGTTCACCCAGGCAGGTTCCGAAGTTTCGGCTCTGCTGGGCCGTATGCCTTCCGCCGTCGGTTATCAACCAACACTTGCTTCAGAAATGGGGATTATGCAGGAAAGAATCACATCTACGAAAAGGGGATCCATTACTTCTGTGCAGGCAGTTTATGTCCCTGCCGATGATTTAACCGACCCTGCACCGGCGACAACCTTCTCGCACCTGGACGCCACAACAGTTTTGAGTAGGAAAATCTCTGAATTGGGTATTTACCCTGCGGTTGATCCGCTTGATTCAACATCCAGGATATTGATCCCGGAAGTCGTAGGTGAAGACCACTATAGAACAGCCCAAAAAGTAAAGGAAATCCTTCAGCGTTATAAGGAACTCCAGGATATCATTGCTATTCTGGGTATGGATGAGCTTTCGGAAGAAGACAAACAGGTGGTTCACCGTGCTCGTCGTGTTGCCAGGTTCCTGTCCCAGCCATTCCATGTTGCCGAACAATTTACCGGACTCAAAGGAACCGTGGTTTCTATTGAAGATACCATCAAAGGATTCAATATGATCATGGATGGCGAAGTGGATGAATATCCGGAAGCTGCTTTTAATTTGGTTGGAACCATTGAGGAAGCCATTGACAAAGGCAAAAAGATGTTGGCTGAGAGCAGTGAAGAATAATACTTAGATCCAGGAGATGAAAGTAGAAATAATCAATCCAGACAAGACAATTTACAATGGTGAAGCTGATTTGGTTCAACTTCCGGGAAAAGATGGATCATTTGAAATTTTGAATAACCATGCACCTTTGATCTCTGTTTTAAAGGAAGGTAAAGTCAAAGTAATTGATAAGGACAAAAAGACTATGTTTTTTGATATTAAAGGTGGGGTATTTGAAGTTCTGAAAAATAAAATACTCGTTTTGGCCGAATAAAAAAAAGCCGCTAAAAATCAGCGGCTTTTTTATTTCATTTCTCGCTACTACCTCATTTGACTTTTTCCAATTCATATGTTACAAGGGCTTTCCGAATAGTTTCTCTTACACTGTTTCGAATCGCCATCACCATTTTGTCGTCGTGTTTTAAATTAGAAAAATGCTTCTTAATAAACTGTTCAGTATTAAAATCAGCAATGATTTCTATTCTTTTCATGATAGTTTAGATTTACCGGAAAATAATTCCGGTTGTTGATAGCAGGCAAAATAACAAAATATATACCAATGTTGTTCATTGTAGTTTATGCTGATTTTCAACAGCCTGTAACAACAATAAACAGAGGGCCGAAATAATTCCAATAAATTTATCGTTGATAAAATTAATTTATTTAATTTTCCCAGAATGAAAATCCGATTTTCCATACTGATCATTTTATTGTCTATTTTTCTTTCGGGTTGTATCGAGCTCGTGGAAGAAATTAAAATCAATTCCGATACATCCGGATCGATGACCTATACACTTGAATTTAACGGAATCAGCAAAATCTTCAGCGAAGTATCCCGATTTACCGATACTGACTGGAGGGAACAATTGGAAAATGAAGCAGGTAAACTGGTTGCCCAGTTGCAAACAAAACACGGAATCAGCAATATTCAATTCATCAGGCAAAATTATACCAACAACTACGAGCTAAGTTTTGATTTTGAAAATACCAAATATTTAAATGCAGCACTGTATGAGATGGGTGGGCACGAAAAAAGTTTTTTCTCTCCGGGTTATATCAAAATAAAAAAACACAGGTTCAGGAGAATTAATTTTTCTCCCTGGGTTCGTAAATATCTGGAAAATGAACAGATTGAGATCCCCCTGGCCGATGATAATGGGATTTTATTTTATAAGTCAATCATTCATTTCCCTACAACCATAAAGGGGATTTCAGACAAATCCGTACAAATATCTTCCGACGGAAAGGTGGCAACGGGGAAATACGATATCCAAAAAATCCTGAAAAATGAAGTAAAAACCGGTCTCAAGGTAAAATACTGACAGGTTAACAGGCTTTTTCCAAATATCCTGTAATCATTTATATTTAATTTAATCAATCAGGTGTTCCTGGAATAGACATATGGCTCTGAACAATAAACCATTCACCATCGCGCTTTTCCAGTACACCAGTAAACCGCAACCCTTCATATTGTCTGGCCTTTCCGTGGTAGATATAATTGTAATTGACAATCTCGGAAAACCAGGCCGTATTGCCTGTTTCATTGATGTTAATGATTTGATCATGAACCGAAATATAGGTTTCATGGAAAGTTTTAAACTGCCTGTCCATAACACTTCTAATTTGTTCCCAGCCAATAATCGTCTCATCGCTGTTTGTACCGAATATGACAATATCAGGATCGGGTGCCCAAATATCCTTTATGAGATTTATTTCCTGTTTTTCATTGGCAATTACATATTTTTCCAAAACTAATGCGACTTTATCCTTCTCCACTTGTGGGTCAAATGTGGTTTTATCTTTTATGTCCTTTTTGCAGCAACTCACCGCAATGACACTGAGCATAATGATGGTCAGAAATTTTTTCATTGAATTATTTATTAGGATGTTGTAAAAAAAATATTTCAATATTGCCTGAAATTAAATGAGTTTCAAATATAAGGCAATCAGAATTAAATAACAAATAAAGCGGAAATAAATTTTGACAGAAAAAAACAGCCTTTAATAATTGAGATTAAAGGCTTTGAAAAGAGGTGGTACCACCTGGAGTCGAACCAGGGACACACGGATTTTCAGTCCGTTGCTCTACCTGCTGAGCTATGGTACCTTGGAGTATTTGAATTAACTATATCCCTGTGAAATCGGGCTGGCAAAAGTAAATAACATTTTTTAAATACGGAAATTTTTTGTTAAAAATATCCCGGATTATAAACTATTGATTATTAATCACGTGTATAAAATGTTTGTCGTACTTTTGCATCCTGGCTTAAAACCTGAATCTTACTAAAATGATCACAAAACTGGCTTTAGATTTCGGAAATACCCTGATAAAAACAGGAATTTTTGATGACAATCAATTGTTCGGGATAAAACAGTATGATCAAATTAACTTGAACCTGCTCGATTCCTTGATCTCTGAGATTGAAGCAACCGGGAGGAAAATCAAGTTTGCCATCATTTCCTCGGTAATAGATTATCCTGATGAAATTTACACTTACATGAACAACAGGTTTAAAACCTTTAAACTAAACGAAGAATTGCATTTACCTTATATTAATGAATATCAAACCACCGAGACGTTAGGCAATGACCGAATGGCTTTGGTGGCTGGTGCTTTAAGCAAATTCCCCAAATGCGACATCCTGATTATCGGTGCTGGTACGTGTATTACATATGATTATGTTGATAATCAGGGTAGATATTTTGGCGGAGCTATTTCACCGGGAATTCGTATGCGGTATCGCGCCTTGAATACTTTTACCGGCAAATTACCGTTAATTACCGATGTTGGTGAAGTTGAACTGATTGGCAGAACAACCGGGGATTCCATTCGGTCAGGTGTAATCAACGGGGCAATTGCTGAGGTTGAAGGTATCATTGCCAAATACCAAAGTACTTTTAACGGATTGAAAATCATAATTACAGGTGGTGATATGATTTATTTTGAAAAAAAGGTAAAAAATAACATCTTTGCAATCCCAAATTTGGTACTGATTGGATTGAATGAAATTCTTGAAACTAACATTCAAAAATAAGATATTGAAATCATTACTACTGGCTTTATCAGTTATATTGTTATTCGTTGAGACCGGTGCCCAAACCAGTATCAGTTCGCCTTATTCTGCCCTGGGGCTTGGTAATATCAGCAATGTTAACAATATACGAAACCGCGCAATGGGAGGTATTGGGATTGGTGTGAGGGACAATTCAACAGTTAACTATTTCAATGCTGCTTCCTATACATCTATTGATACGACTTCTTTTGTTTTTGGTGGAGGGATTGTTGGTAATTATACCGAATTTAAAACAAATTCAATTTCAGAAGACTTTTCTGCTATAAGTTTAAGCCATCTGCTGTTCGGATTTCCTGTCACCAAATGGTGGAAAAGCAGTATTGGGCTGATTCCATTTAGCAATGTAGGTTACAATGTAGTGGACGAAGATTATAATGATGTACTCGGAACAACCCAGCATGTATTTGAAGGATCAGGAGGTTTAAGCAGGTTTTATTGGGGCAATGCAATCAAACCCTTAAAATTTTTATCCATAGGGATCAACGCATCCTATCTTTTTGGAACCATTGACAGAACCCAGTACGTCTCCTTTCCTGATTCGGCCTATTTTGTAAGCTCAAAAACAACCAGCAGTCTGACCATCAAGGATGTTTACCTTGATTTAGGTATACAATATTTTACTAATCTGAAGGATGATTTGTCTTTGGTCGTAGGTGCTACGTTTAATCCAAAAATAAACCTGGGAGCCAATAAAACATTTTTATCGCAAACTTATTATGGATATCTTACCACAATTGAAAATTTCAAGGATACAGTCTTATATGAACCTGAAAAAAAGGGAACCGTGCTTATGCCCATGGGATTTGGTATTGGTTTTACACTTCAACAAAAAGGAAAATGGACGATTGGTGCGGATTATAAGTTTGATAAATGGGCGGATTTCGAAATATTCGGAGTGAATGATTCTCTTGTTAATAGTCATACTTTATCCCTTGGCGGTGAATATATTCCCAATATAAATAGTATTACTTCTTACTTACAAAGGATAAATTACAGGCTTGGCGGAAAGTATGCCAAATCCAATCTGGAGCTTAGAAACGAACATATTGATAATTTTGGTATAACATTTGGATTTGGATTGCCGTTGAGAAGCCTCGCGGTAAGGGGTACGAAATCGATGATCAACCTGGGCTTTGAAGTGGGCAGAAGAGGGACCTTAACAAATGATTTGATACAGGAAAATTATGCAACCTTTTATGTTGGAATTTCAATTTACGAATTGTGGTTCATCAAAAGAAGGTATAGATAAATACTTTAACAATTAGGATAATTCATTAAATTTGTTCATTCATTCATTTAAAATAATTAGTAATAGCAATGAAAAAAATCATGAAAAAGAGATCGATCTTATTCATTAGTTTATTTACAATTTTTCTACTGGCAGGCAGGCATGGCTTTGCCCAGGAAGAATCGAAATACGGTACTGATAGTGTTAAGTGTATTACGAATAACTCATTATACTACGAGTTTTTTAAACAGTGGAAACAAAGTAACTATAAAAGTACGGCCTGGAAAGATGCCATTAAACCCTGGCGATGGGTATTTATACACTGTCCGCAAAGCACCATCAATATCTATCTTCACGGGGAAAAACTGGTTGAAGAATTGATTAACCAGGAATCCAATAAAGAAAAAAAGGAAAAATATATAGATACCCTGATGATGGTTTATGACAAAAGGATTCAATATTTTGGCAAGGAAGGTTATGTATTGGGCAAAAAAGGAGTTGACCTCTATAAACTCCGCCCTAACGATTATGAAGAAGTTTATGAAATTCTTAAAAAATCCATCGCGCTTGAGGGTACCGAATCGAATGGGCCGGTGCTGATTTATTACTTCAGGGCTGCTGAAAAAATGGTGAAAGCCGAAAAATCTGAAAAAACAATTTTGGTAGATATTTACGATCAAACCAGTGAGATTGTCGAATTCAACATTAAAAAATACAACGCAGAAAACGATACGGAAAATCTGACCAATTGGGAGAACATCAAGGGAAACATTGAACTTTCCTTTGAACCTTATGCTACCTGCGAAGATTTGATCAGTATTTACACAATTAAATTTAATGAAACTCCAAAAGATGTTGACCTGCTTAAAAAAATAACAAAGATACTTGAGAAAAAAGACTGTACAGATTCCGAATTATTCTTTAAAGCTACAAAAAATCTGCATGAAGCTGAACCCTCAGCAAGAACTGCGGAACTTATGGGCATAATGAATATAAAAAAAGAAGATTATAATGCTGCTGCCAAATATCTTAATGAATCCATCAACCTGTTCGAAGATGATATGGACAAAGCAGATGCCTATTTTTTACTGGCCAATGTTTATTTTCAGTTAAAACAATATTCAAACGCCAGGAATGCTAGCTACGAAGCATTGAAAATCACACCCAACGAAGGAAAACTCTATATACTCATCGGTGATTTGTACGCTAGCAGTGCAAAAGACTGTGGTGACAACGATCTGACTTCAAAAGCTGCATACTGGGTAGCTGTGGATAAATATATCAGGGCCAAATCAGTTGACCCTTCGGTTGAAGAATTGGCCAATACTAAAATTAACACCTTCTCGCAATATTTCCCGTTAAAGGAAACTATCTTTTTCTATGATCTGAATGAAGGTGACTCCTATATCGTAGAATGCTGGATCAATGAAAAAACAACAGTCAGAACCTCTGACTAAATTAGAACCTAAGTTACTTTGGATTCCAGCCGGATCTTTTATCCGGTTAAAGCATTCCGGGAGGTCGGGTTTTTCCATCATCATATTTTTTCTGTTCCTTTCGCTTGTTTCATGCGAAAATGACATCAAAACCATAAACTCCCTGACCATGATCGATTCACTGCCTCTCGAATATTTTCGTGATATAGAGGTCACTTATAGCGATTCTGGGAAAATTCAGGCATTTTTGAAAAGCCCTTATATGATCAGGGTGGAATCGAAAGATCCGTTTATGGAATTTCCTGAAGGATTTCAAGCCATCTTTTACGATTCATTACACCGGCCGAAATCAGAAATTAAGGCCAATTATGGGATCAGCTATGAAGACAAAAAAATTATGGAGGCCCGGAATAATGTTATAGTGAAAAACATTGAGAAAGGTGAACGGTTGGATACAGAGCACCTGATTTGGGACAGAAAGAAATCAACTTTTTATTCGGATGTCTTTGTAAAGATAACCAGGGCTGATGAAGTTTTATACGGCGATGGCCTGACGTCCGATCAGAATTTCGACCGTTACACTATAAAAAATCCGACAGGCGAATTTGAGATTAATCCTGATGAAGAAAAAAATAACTGAACCTCTATGAATAGTTGGATAATTGTAATAGCGACCTTGTTGTTTTCGGCATTTTTTTCAGGGATGGAAATTGCCTTTATCAGTTCCAATAAACTGAAAATAGAGCTGGATAAAAACAAGGGGCTTTTTGCTGCAAAACTATTGGCCGAGTTTGTCCGCTACCCTTCAAGGATTTTAGGTGCTCTATTGTTGGGAAACAATATCGCCCTTGTAATCTATGGTATTTCGATGGCAGATATTTTGGAGCCTGTCATCATCCGTTTACTCACACCGGCTTTTGCCACAGAATCATTGATTTTAGTTATCCAAACCATCATATCAACGCTGATTATTTTATTTACTGCTGAGTTTATTCCCAAGATATTGTTCAGGATAAATCCAAATTTAATACTCAACCTTTTTGTGGTTCCTGTAAAATTGTTTTACTGGCTGTTCTATCCTTTCATTTATTTTACCATTGCCATTTCGGAATTTATTCTTAAAAAACTGTTCAGGCTTCAAATTTCCAGGTCTTCTTATACTTTCAGCCCAATCGACCTGGATCATTACCTGAAAGAATTTACATCGGATCTGAAAAAGGATGAGGGAGATGTAAAACAGGAAATCCAGATGTTGCAAAATGCCATTGATTTCCGCAAGGTAAAACTGCGCGAATGCATGGTTCCCAGAACTGAAATAACAGCATTGGATGAAGAAGACGCACTGGAAGAATTGAAAAACGTATTTATTACCTCCGGTCATTCCAAAATTTTGATTTACAAAGAGTCGGTAGATGATATTGTTGGATTTGTCCATTCGTCCGATATTTTCAGAAATCCCAAAAACATCAAATCCATCATCCGTACCATCCCCATTGTTCCTGAAACCATGCTTGCCAATAATGTGCTCAGTATGTTCATCAGGGAACACAAAAGTATCGCAGTGGTTGTGGATGAATTTGGCGGTACTTCCGGAGTTGTTACAATGGAAGATATCATCGAAGAAATATTTGGCGAAATTGAAGACGAATATGACCTGGATGAACAAACCGAACATAAGATCAGGGAAAATGAATATTTATTTTCAGCCCGATTGGAAATCGATTATATCAATGAAAAATACAACCTTAATCTTCCAGAATCGGATGAATACGAAACTTTAGGTGGTTTGATCATCAAAATTCATCAAAGCATTCCGCAGGTTAATGATGTGATATTCAACAATCCTTTTCGTTTTATTATCAAAGAAGCCTCCGAAACCCGCATTGAACAGGTATTACTTGTAATTGACCGTGAACAAAAATGATTATTTTATAGGTAATTTCAATCAGTCAATGTTAAACCAAACATTTTCAAAATAAAACTTTCTTCATTTCATCTAGTTATTGTACATTTGCACCCTGTTTTTAAAAATAGGAATTATGGCGCTAATAGGTACAATAAGAAAACAATCGGGTTTGCTGGTGATCATTGTTGGTGTAGCACTTGCTGCTTTTGTGTTGGGTGATTTTCTAAAGCCAAGGTCGGGAAGCAGAATCGTTAATATTGCAGAGGTTTATGGTGAAGACATTACATATTCGCAATTTGATTCAAGATATGAAAAAAACCTGGAAAATACCAAAAGAAACCAAAATAAGGAAAACTTAACTGCTGAAGAGATTTTCAGGCTGAAGCAACAAACATTTGATCAGATAGTACAGAAAATCGTTCTCGAAACCGAATATCAAAAGTTAGGTATTACTGTTACGGCAGATGAATTATTTCAATTGATCCAGGGAGAAGATCCACATCCTTATATTACACAAGTTTATCCCTCTATTTTACAACTACTCGGAAAACCAAATGATACCGGCTACGATCCGAATGTGATGCGAGAGTTCATCAGTACGGTAAAAAACCTGCCGGCAAGTGATACATACAAAAAATGGTGGGAAGACCTGGTTATTGCAATAAAAGAAAATCAACTGCAAACCAAGTATAAAAACCTGATCTCGAAAGGCTGGTTAATGCCCGATACCTTTACCTACATGGATTTCAGCGAACGGAAAACTGTTGCCAAGATAAGGCTGGTGGCCAAAAGTTTCAATGATATCCCCGATAGTGCAGTGGTAGTTACGGACAAAGACTTTAAAGACTATTATGAAAAATACAAGCAAAACTATGAACAGGAAGCCAGCCGTGATATAGATTATATTGTATTTGACGTAAAACCTTCTGCCAAAGACAGGGAAAATATCAGAAAAGATGTTTTTGCCGTATTTGAAGATTTTAAAATTTCGGAAAATCTTGCTCTATTCGTCAATGCTGAATCCGATACCAGG
This sequence comes from Bacteroidales bacterium, assembly GCA_016933115.1. GTDB lineage: Bacteria > Bacteroidota > Bacteroidia > Bacteroidales > JAADJA01 > JAADJA01. The sequence goes on from JAFGBL010000258.1 coordinate 18,607, forward strand.
TACGACAGTTCATTTCGTAAGCAAGGTGAATTGCCGGTGCGGCTTGATTCGGTAATGTTCAACTCCCCTGTGGGTACTTTTGTTGAACCGTATGTTGAAAATAACGCCTGGCAAATGGCCAAGCTGGTCGACGTTCAATTCAGGCCCGACTCGATGAAAGCTACACATATCTTAATTTCATATGCCGGGGCTTTCCGTTCAGGTGAGAATGTGACCCGGACGAAAGAACAAGCAACCAAACTGGCTGATAGCCTCGCTGAGGTTGTTAAAGCTTCACCCGGCAAAATTGAATCACTGGCCAGGAGTATGTCTGATGATCCTTCTGCAGCTGAAAACGGTGGTGACCTGGGTTGGTTTGCCGATGGTGCCATGGTCTATCCTTTTAACAATGCGGTTCTTAACAGTAAAGTTGGGGATATTACAGTGGCCGAATCCATGTTTGGATATCATGTTATTAAAACCACCGGCAAGCTCGATCCGGTAAAAAAAGTGCGTGTTGCAATTATTGATATAACGATCAATCCCAGCCAGGAAACCTACCAGGATGTTTATGCAAAAGCAAGCGAATTCCAGGGAAAAGTCACAACTCTTGAGTCGTTCGATACCCTGGCAGCCAATTTTGGCTTAAGCAAACGTTCAGCTACAAATTTGCTAGCCATGGGAAACAGGATTGCAGGTATCGATTATCCTCGTCCCATTATCCAGTGGACTTTTTACGAAGGTATTGACGTAGGATCGGTTTCTCATGTATTTACAATGGAGAACAACTACATAGTGGCAATTGTGACAAAAGTGAGAGAAAAGGGAATCCCTCCGCTTGAAGAAATAAAGGAAATGATGGAACCACTGATCAGGAAAGATCTGAAAGGTGATGTGGTCATTGAGCAAATGAAGCAGGTTGCCCAGGATTCAAAAAATCTGGCCCAGATCGCGCAAAAACTCGATTCAAAAATAGATACGGTTGAAAATGTCAATTTCCTTTTGAGGAATATATCAGGCTATGGTAATGAACCCAATGTTATTGCTAAAGTATTTACTATGCAAACCGGTGTCATATCTCAACCCATCAAGGGAAACAATGCAGGCTTTTTTGTTATTGTTGATGAAATCAACCATCCCGCAGCAGGAGAAGATAAAAAAATGTATGAGCGGCAGATGTTGATGAATTTCCAGGCGAAAATCAATAACAACTCTTATATTACCACCCTTCAGGAAAAGGCAAATCTCGTTGATAACAGGGTTATGTTCTACTAAAAACAATATTTATCACAAAAAAAGAGGCTACTTCATTTGGAGCAGCCTCTTTTTTTAAACTTCAGTTTAATACTGAAATAACCTAATCATTTCATCTCTTTTACATCTGCTTCCTGTGCCTGAATAATTTCGTAAGTATTGGTATTATAAATAAATGCTACTATTGCACAGTGGCCATCATCCCATTCGTCAGGCAAAGTATAATCGTTCAGGGTTATTAAATAGCTTTCTTCAGCTATGATCTCCTGATCGGTAACCAAATCACCCCAGGTACCATTCAACGAGCCCCTAAGCATGTGCATGTGGACATAATCCAAAATATCAGGTGTAGGACCAACACTGGGATCATTGTTCTTCTGTGGAGAAACAATGCTATCTTCAATAATATACGCACAAACACGGTAGAGATCGGAGAGGTTATTCACAAATTGCATTTCCAAAGTAGTACTTAAAACTCTGGTTTGCGGATTATAATCATTTGTAATTAATATTCCAGCATCAACCGGCTTATTGATTTCGCCACCAACAGCTGAGGGCCATTGTCCTTCTCCTAAAATTCGTTCGGCTCCCTCTCCTACCCGGTTGACCATTCCCGAAGGATTGGTAATAATCCCAAAAAAGTCGATCAATTCCTCTCCAACTTCTGTTCGGAAATCAGTATCATAAGGTGGCTGGCTTTGCGGTATGGCAAAATATCCGGCATGCACTGCGATCAGAATCACCTGCCCGGGATATTGTTCCGCCAAATCAAACGCAACAAGTGTTGCTCCTGGGCAATTTACACAGGTATGGCCCGTATAATCCTCAAGCAGAATTTTTCTTACGGTAATAATGGGTTCATCGGGAGGAGTGTAAACATCCGTCAATCCTACTTCTTCAACCTGAATCACCTCACCGCTCGTTGTTTCGGTAACCAGGACAATAATTTTACAATTGAAGTCTTTCCATTCATCTGGTATATCAACATCGTTAAAATTAATGATAAATTCTTCATTAAGCTCAATATTCCCTGTATTTATCCCATCTCCCAGTGTGGATGTGATTGCTGTTCTCAAAACATTCATATGCATATAATCCTCCCAATCGGGTGTGGGGCCAAGTGAGGCATTGTTGTTCTTTTGAGGTTTTTGAAGACTATCCTCTACAATAAAAACCGATAGGGTATAGAATTTACTCAAATCTTCGTAAAATTTAATCTTTACTTCCAAATTCAGGATTCTGGTTTCGTTATTATAATCATTAACCAATACCAGCCCAACATCCGAAGTTAACTGCGTTAATGAATCCACTGCCTGTTCCCACATATCCGAAGTGTAAATGGCAACCGGATTTCCTGTCCTGCTAACCAATCCCTGTGAACATCCTGAAGCCGTAACATTAAAATAATTATCCAATTCGTCCCCGGTTTGTGTTGTAAAATCATAATCATAAATACCCTGGTCAGTTGCTGCATAACTGCCGGTATGTATGTTTACAACAAATAAGTTTTCGGTGTGATTTTGTTGCAAACCCTCGATGAGTTGTTTGGTCCCGGGTGCCGTTTCACACAAATGACCTGTAAAGTTTTCCAACAAAACCTTACGTCCCGGTTTTTGAACGGGAGGCGCCTCATTTCTAATATAAGGCTCTTCAATTATATCACATGAAGATATCACTGTGAGGGCTGTTAAAAAGATCAATATATTTTTTAAAGTTTTCATCATACCTATTTAAAAACTACTAAATATTGCTATTGTAAACCCACTGGCTGCCGGAACCCTTCGGCAAACACCGCCTACGCAAAGAATACCTTCCCTCTGCAATCCGTAGGAAAACTGTATGCGATTCGGACCGTTGGTATATCCCATTGCTGCTGAGTAATAATGATAGGTATTGCTGGTTTCCGGGTTATTAAAATTGTACTCATCCCTGACTGAAAAAAACCAATTCGGTGCAATTGTATACTCAAGCAGTCCGGCGACCCAGTTTCCCGAATCCTGTTTGGTTTGGAGGTATTGCAATTCGAGCTTGAGGGCATGTTTATTATTGAATTTATGTGTTATATCCGCAACCCCAACATGGGTATAAAATTTATGTCCGTCGCCGGTCTCAATTCCTTCTTCTATTACATCGAAATTATAAATCAGGTGGGTATAAGCCAGGATTATTTTCCACTTTTGACTGATCTTTTTGGTCAGCTCAATATTAATATCTTCGAAAAACAATTCATCACCAAACTTAAAAAAAGCAGATTCATACCCCAGGGTCCCTGCCTGACTAATTTCAGTATTGGCATCCACTGGTTTTTTTTCGATCGAATTTATTCGTGTATAATTCAATTCCAGAGTTGTTCCGTACTTCCCTCCAAGTTTTGACTTTTTCGGTAAGGTATAAACGATCTGCCCGTTTAATGCCATTTCGCCGTTGGGTTGGGTGGCATAAGGGTACATGGCCTCAAGGCTGTAGGAATGAACCTTGGTTAAAGGCGGAAGGAAACTTAAATCGAGTGAATTTCCGGTAATAGTGCGATCGGATTTAAAGCTCATGTTATCGATCCATTTGGTTCCCAGTGTCACTCCAAATCCTTTTTGAGAGTATGATGCAGAAAGAAATAAAGCCTGCCCTTCCTTGAAGATGTTATTGTTGATCTCTGATGGGTCATTTATTTTGTAGGCATACTCTCCCAAAAAGTTGACCCGCCCATTCGAAATGTTGAACCTGCCGGAGAAAGCAGACACATTTTCTGGTAATTTATAGGTAAAAAACGGGTCGTCCTTCTGGTATTTACTTACCATGGCTCCTCCAATAATAACCTTGGTTTTACCTTCAGCCCATGATCCTACCATTTCATTGAGGCTGATTTCGGCATCCACACCTCTGACAATTCCCCGGTTGCTCTCACTATATTTTTCCCAATAATACCGCTGTACTCCATAAATTCCTTTAAGGGTAACACCTGCAAAGGGGTTGAATTTTACCCGAATGCCGTCCACCGAATTATCATAACCCAATGTCCACTCTTCATAAGCTCTGAAGATCAAACCATTTCCAAACTGATCATAAAAATTACCGACGGTAATTTCAAAACGGTCTTTCTGGTAGGAGGCAAAACGGTATGGGATACCCAATCCTTCGTATTCCCTATCGAAACCAACCAGCGGCTTAAGGTAGGATTCAAATCGGAAACCGGCAGTAAAATTGCGGTTTGTATAAATGAAATTACCAAATGCATTCATACCCACTTTTTCACCGTTAATATCTTCCTGCGTGATACCTATCTGGTCATTGGGTTCGTAGGTTTGGGCATCAATCTGGACGTTTCCTCTTACCTGTCCACCCAGAATATCCTGCGATTGCATGGTTGCAGGCAGCATAACCGCAACTCCAACCAATAGAAAATAAAGAAATTGTATAAATGTTTTCAATCTGCAATTCTATTTAAAATTGAAATGATGAATTTATTAAAACGATATTATTCGGATATGGTTTCTCCTGCTTTTGCCTTCCTTACGATGTTGATTAATTCCAGTTCGGCTCCTTCCGAAAATGAAGTATGTTGCCAAACAATTTCTCCATTGCCATCGATTACAAAAGTGTGCGGAATGAGATTTACGTTCATGGCACGTTTAAAATCTCCGTTTTGATCGAGTAAAACATCGTATTCCCAATTTTTTCCATTAACCAGCGGCATCACCTTTGAAGAAGCCCTAGCGTCATCAATAGAAACAGCGATCAGTTTTACACCTGTTTCATCCACCCAATCATCATATTCATCGGCGATAGTTGTTAGCTCTTTGATACAGGGTTTGCACCATGTAGCCCAAAAACTAATGATAATTGGACTTCCATCATTGGAAATATTTTCGGTATTGAACAATTGCCCGTCAGGTGTTTTTACTTCTACTGAAGGAATTTTACCATAAGATTTCGTTTTCTCCTGAGCCATTCCAAAACTGCAAATAGTTGTTAATGCAAGTATTAAAATGATATTCTTCATTATTTTCATATTTATATATTTAGTGCTTTATATACCAATTCACAAGCCAAAATTAAAACAATGAAATTAATCTGTGATATTTTCATTTCTATTTATAAAAGGTATAAATAGTTCTACAGGAATGTAGACATACTGACTTGAAAAAAAGTTGTACACTACTTGATTTTACTTAGAAATGTCAGGATTTCAGGCGAGAAAAACCTCGAGCAAACTGCACTGGTTTTCCGGATGAATTACCAGGGAATGAATACTTGCAGGAATCAACATTGCCTCTCCTTGCTTTAGGGTATATTTTTCTTCGTTGTGCAGGAAAAATGAACCGCCTTCCGTACATATGTAAATTACACAAGAATCCAATTCCGCATAATCCTTTTTCATGGGTTCAGTAATTTGCAGAAATCCGGTTGTAAAATAAGAGCTTTCAACCAAATTTATCGTACTATTTACTTTGGATTTATATTGGGTTTTATAATCCTTCTGCACTGAGAAATCAATGGCATCCAGTGCAAGTTCGGTGTGCAGCTCACGGGTCAAACCGTTTTGATCGATCCGGTTCCAGTCAAAAATGCGGTAGGTCACATCGGAAGTTTGTTGAATTTCCGCCAATAAAACACCTGGGCCCAGTGCATGTACCCGCCCTGCAGGCATAAAAAACACGTCACCTTTTTTTACATTTTCATAATTCAATACACTTTCCAGGGTATTATTTTCAAGGTGTTTCTGGTAGCTATCGCGGTTAACTTTTGTTTTGAATCCGCTGATGAGTTGGGAATCCTTTCCTGCATCCAGCAAATACCACATCTCTGTTTTGCCCAGGCAACCATGCCTTTTCATGGCCAGTTCATCATCCGGGTGAACCTGGATGGACAGCCAATCATTTGCATCAATGAATTTAATGAGTACCGGAAATTCATTTCCAAATCGCTGATAAGTTTTATCCCCTACCAAATCACCCATATAGACCTCTACAATTTCGTTCAATTCATTTCCAGACAGGAAACCATTGGAAATAACAGATTGGTTTCCCTCGACTCCTGAAACTACCCAAACTTCACCGCAATTAGGTAAAGGGGCAAAATCCAAGCCCAAAACAGTTTTTATTTTTTGCCCTCCCCAGATTTTATCCTTAAAAATGGGGTTGAACTTAAGCGGATATAATTGATTCATACTATCGTTCACAATATACGCGACAAATTTACAAGAAATCAATGTAAATAAACAATACCGAATTTAGGATCAATTATGATTGTTCTCTCCTTAGGGATTGGATTATAGTTCAGGAATACTATTTATCTTCAGGTTCTGATTTCAGAGTCCATATTTCCTTTGGGGTGAGTTTAAAACCAATCACTCCCTGTTTTTTGGTATAATAGATTTCAAAAGGCCTTCTTTCCTGCTTCCAGTAGTAAACACTGTCGTATTTAACACCGTTCAGCGTACTCGATTTACTGAATTTAAATACTTCGCCCTTATCAAAGTTATCCGTTTCGAAAACTACAATTTTCAGATGATTTGAATAATAGAACCCGTCGGCAAGTGTAATCCTCAGGATATCCCAATCACCCGTGTCTCCTTTATCTCTTTCCAGTTTATAACTGATAAAATAATCAGAAGAGGGGGATTCAAAAACCAACTCTTCCCTTTCCAAATTGGCATAATAATCTTCCTGAAGTGTAAAAAAACCGCTTTGATCGGTCATATACCTGATGTTTTCGTAATAGGTTTCACGCCCCTGACCGCTAAAAATCATTTCATTGGTATCGTAAACGTAGGTTACACTTTCATTACCCGAGTAAGGTATCCATTCCCTCGACAAATCCTGAAGGTCTTCAGGCTCGGTTGTTACCGATTTGGGCCCACAACCTGTTATCCATATCAAACAAGGAATCAACAGGATCAATAATATGTACCTGATATTTTTCATCAGTCATCAATAAACTTTAAATTTATATGACTTCTACGTCAAATTTGTACAAATGTTCCAGTGCTTCTTCAAAGATACAGGAAATATGAATATTTATTTCCCCGATTGAACTTCCTTTTGTAATTTTATCCTCGAATTTTAAACAAGTTTTTTCTTATGGCAGAACCCAAAACCGATGAAATATTCCAGTTTCTGATCCAACCTTTGACCAGCGAGGAAAGCGGTTATCAAAAACTCACCCACCTAATTAACCGAACGTGTTTTTCCAACAATATTTTCAGACTAAATAATCTTGAAAGAATCGATTTCGTCCCCAAAAAAGGATTTGTAAAACCGGTTGGTAATCTGAAGTTGGAAAGACTTACCCTGGTTCATCCTCCTTCTTTTGAATTTACCCAACAAATTGAATTAAACGGCTATTTTCAAATTAAATATAAATCTTCCACACTCGGAATCCCCAGGAAGGTTGAGCCTTTTATCGCAAATTACACAGGGGTTATCATTTTAAAGGAAAATGGCTTTTCAATTAAAAACGAATCTGTTGAATTACCTGAAAGCCTGAAATTACAGTAATTCACAAATTGTTGTTGAAAATTTTCCCTGCTTAAAGACTACGCCATATTTATTCCTTCTAATTTTGACGAGCAGATTTATCAATCAGCGTTTCGATCATTTACTTATGGAAAACACAAAGCAGCGACAGGCCGTTCCCCAGATATCACCCGGGAGGTGGTTAAAGTCCACCCGCTGCTTTTTTCTGTTCCTCCTCTGTCCTCAATGAATATCATGTTTTAAAAACTTTGAAATATTTTATTTGCTTGCTTGTTTTATTGGAGATCTCAACGGTATAAAATCCTTTAACAAAGCAGGTCATATCAAGTTCAATTGCACTGTTTTGATAAAAAGAGACTTCCTGATGCAAAACCTCCCTGCCGGTAAAGTCAAATATTTTTACTAAAACAGGTTCAGACAGATTTCCTTTAAACCGGATAAAAAGCAAGTCATTGACCGGATTGGGGAAAAATTGGAAAAGGCCGTCTTCACTTTCATCGTGTGTATTCTGCGGATTGGACAAATTAAATTCAACCGGATAGTCGGTACCGGCATAATTCAACACAAATCTCCAAATACCATAATCTTCCTCATTGATAACGACATAAAAATACATCCATGAAGCTGCATAGAAAAGCCAGGGTGAATTCCAGCTCCAGGTGTAAAAAACGGAATTGTCAGGACGATAAACGACAACTTCCACCGGATCACCGTACGAGATATTTTTAAAGTAAGTCACCAGAAATACCGTATCTCCGGGATAAAAAACACTATCTTCATTTGGTATCTCTTCACCCGGACATTCAGGAAATTCCGGCAGGGAGAAATTGGTTGTAATTTTATTAATCCCCGGTTCTTTATAGGAAATCTGATCAGTCCACCAAGTCTCAACGATTTCACCGTTACAAGGGCCAAAAAACGGATCGATCAGGATATCATCAGCACTATAGACCTCGAAATGAAGATGTGGGGCCAGTGAACTTCCCGAGCTACCCACAACCCCCAGGAATTCTCCCTTTTCAATTTCCTCTCCGACAAATTTATCCGTTAGCGAATTTTTCTTCATGTGAATATACCAACTTGTTGAACCGTCATCATGCATCACGGCCACACCATTCCAGGGATCGTTGTTCCCATCACACTGCTGGTCGAAATTTCCATCCTGTTTCCAGTAAAGAATTCCCGGCGCAGCAGCGACCACCTCTACTTCATCATGGTACATTTTTTTCCATGGAAACGGCCAGAGGAAAAAGTCGGTTCCGGTATGATTGAATCCATCGGACAAGTCATAGGTCAAATCCCCACACATATAATCTTGCAGATAATCCGGGAATAATGAATCATGGTCGACATATCCGGTAATTGTATAAAAAGCCTGTTCTTCCACACCATTTTTTAATTTTATGGGAAGTTTAAATTCAGGATGTTTATTATTATTTAAGATAACATGTTCGTTGGATTGATTCCATAATGATTTGGCTTCATGAAGCGGAATAACCGGCTGATTGTTGGCTCCTTGTGTCCTATAAGCATTAATATGGCCAACTGTCCAAATGAGGCTATTGCCGATTTTTATGGGATTGCCTTGTTGGCTTTTGATTTCAGAGACAATTAAAGCCAAAAATACAATCAAACCAAATTTTATTCCTTTACTAAACATAACTGATCTGTTGGATAGAGTTTTAAGCATGACAAAATAAAAAAAAATTGGTTGTATCCTCAAATGGTGATATGAAATTTTTTCTGTAACATATGCCTGTCGTTATCGGCCGATTCTTCCAGTTTTTTAATGATAAGTTCCTTTTCTGCATTCCTGTTCAACAGTTGGATCATCCATCTTTTCATTTTTATAGATGTTTCCAGATGATGAATATTCATGGCGGTTTTAACGTCTTCCAGGTAAAGGTACTCCTGTTTCAGGGTAATATTGTTCTTTGTATTTATTTCCACGTAATGTACAGCAGCCGGCATCTGCCGTGGCTCTGATTTGTTATATTGCGACCGATTACCAATTCGTGGATTCATCCTGATTAGATTCTCGTCAAAAATTATTTTACCAATATAAAAAGTATTTTAATAATTGAAACATAAATCGTCTTGAAACGCTCGAAAATTTCTACTGAAATGTCAGAAATGAATTTTAAAGTAATTTGTGCATCTAAATCTAAACAATATCATTAATCAATTGTTATAAAAGCGATTTTCCTTGAATTATTTCAAATAACAATGCATCTTTTGTCCGATTAAAAATGTCTTAAAAAAATTAATAACAGGTCATTTTCACAAAATTCCCAGATATGAGAACATATAGATACTTTTTACCGGTTTTAATATTTATAGGGTTTACAACCCTTAAAGCTCAACAACTCGTACAAAAAGCTACCCTGATCGTTGAGCCGGCCTCACTCATTGAAGTGCCATCCATTGCTTCGCAGATGGCAAGTGGCAATTTTATACCGGCACAGGACCAGATTGAAGAGGTAAATCCCAAACGAAGGGATGCCAACAAGGCGGTTCCTGGAAAAGGATTTCCCAAAGGATCCGATCCATTGTGGCATCAGCAACAAAAAGCCCCCAAAATAAAAGGGAAAGAGCCCATTTTATCTTTTGAAGCAGTAAGTGCCAATGTCACTCCGACCGACCCGACCGGTGCGGTGGGACCCAATCATTTTTTAAATTCATGGAATTCGTCTTTCAGGATTTGGGATAAAACCGGAAATCCATTGACACCACCGGCATCACTTGCAACTATTTTCCCGGGCCAAACTTTGGGCGACCCCATTGTTATGTACGACCCTTTTGCCGACCGCTTTTTTATTTCTGAGTTTTACTCCAATGGATTCCTCGTGGCAGTGAGCCAGGGACCCGACCCGGTAAATGACGGCTGGTACACTTATCAATACCCGACCAATACATTCCCTGATTACCCCAAATATTCAATTTGGTCGGATGGATATTATATTACAGCCAATAAAAATTCAGGTTCAGCCGGATTCTCAGAAGTCGTTTTTGCAATTGAAAGGGATAAAATCCTGCAGGGCGATCCTACAGCTTTGATGATTGGATTTCCCTTACCAACAATCAATACAAGCGGTTTTTACAGCCCCCTGGGATTCAATGTCAGTAGCGGAGAACTCCCACCTCCGGGAAATGCCCCTATCGTTTACATGCAGGATGATTCCTGGAGTGGCGTTTCGACAGATCACCTTAAAATCTGGTCGATCAATGTAAATTGGGATACCCCCAATAATTCAACCATCTCCAATCCGCAGGTGATCAATACAATCCCATTCGACGGGTTGTTCGACGGTGGCTCATTCTCCAATCTTCCACAACCTTCGGGTCCTGATATCGATGCATTACAGGCTACCATTATGTATATGGCGCAGTATCGCAGGTTTTCCGGTCACAATTCAGTGGTGTTTAACTTTGTGGTTGACCTGGATGGCAGTGATGATCTTGCAGGAATACGCTGGTATGAACTGAGGCAGGACAATGACGGCGATCCCTGGCAAATATACCAGGAAGGTACCTATGCCCAACCTGATGGCCATAGCGCTTTTTCTGGAAACATGTGCATGGATTCGGAAGGAAATATCGCATTGGCATACACGGCCGTCAGTGAATCCTTATATCCGTCTCTCAGGTTTACCGGACGTTATTCAACCGATCCGTTGAATGTGATGACCATCGAAGAAGATAGCTATGCTGAAGGAACGAATTCGAATCCGTCCTACAGATACGGTGATTATTCGCAGATGACCATCGATCCGACTGATGATAAAACATTCTGGTCAATCGGTGAGTATTTTACCGGTGGAAGCAGGAAAAATCAGGTGGGTGTTTTCAAAATTGCCTCCGACCTGGCCAATGACGTGGGTGTGGTCAGTATCGACTCACCGGTTGATGGAATCCTGTCGGATTCCGAACCGGTCACCGTTACCATCAGGAATTTCGGAGTCGCCACACAAACCAGTATCCCGGTTAGTTTCCAGATAAACGGCGGCCCGGTAATCAATGATGTTTTTACAGGATCCCTGGCAAGTAATAACAACGCGCAGTTTACGTTCGCTGCAACGGGTAATTTTTCAGAACCTGGAGCCACTTACCATATATTTTCACAGACCAGTCTGGGTAGTGATCTGAACATTGCAAACGACACGGTTTCAACCTGGGTAAAACATTTATTTGCAGATGATATTGGTGTGACAGAGATTATTTCACCTGTTTCCGGAATCTATCTTACCAATAATGAAACGGTTACAGTAAACATAACTAATTTCGGTGCTTTAGCTCAAAATGACTTTGATGTGACCTATGTTCTGAACGACGGCACACCTGTTACCGAGCAGGTTGACGGGCCGCTTGAACTGGGCTCTACCCTCGAATACTCATTTTCAACCACCGCAGACTTCTCGGAAATCGGATATCATGAACTCATGGTAACTACAACTTTAGCCGGTGATGCCGACAATACCAATGATACCACCTATACAACGGTCATCAACAGCCTTTGCCAGCCGCAAACCATGTGTGAGCAGGGTGTTGGTATTTTTGAATTGCAGTTGGGCTCCATTGACAATGAATCGGGTTGTGCTCCTGATGGTTATGCGAACTATACCAACATGTCGACCAACCTCACCCAGGGATCATCAAATGACCTGACCATCTCCACCGGATACGGTAGCGTTTATGTAAAGGTTTGGATTGACTTTAACGATAATTTCGTATTTGATGAAGATGAGATAGTTGTGAATGATTACGTCATTGCCAACGGTCAGGGACAGGGGACATACACCGAAACCATGCCTTTGGATATTCCTGCCGATGCTTTGTTGGGAGAGCATCTGATGCGGGCAAAAACCAATTACAACGTAGCTGTCCCGGCAGATGCCTGTGAATCAACAACCTTTGGTGAAACCGAAGATTACGTGGTAAATGTTGTAATGTCAACAGGATTAAGCCTGCAGGAACTTGAACCCAATGAACTGGTACTGAGGAATACCGGCGACAATCATTTTGTATTGAGTTTTGATGCCAAAACCCTTACAGAAACCTTGATCGTTTCGGTTCATAATATCCAGGGCCACAGGCTCATCAACAACCGTGTAAATAATTTGGATGGCAAATACAAATATGATTTTGACATGTCCTATGTCGCACCCGGCATTTACTTGCTCAGGTTGGGATCTGCCACATTTGGGAAGGTGAAACGGTTTGTGGTTGAGTGATGGTTGAATGAATTTTCTAAAACAAATTAAGGCTGCTCATTAGGGTGGCCCTTTTTTATTAGAAAAAAACAGTATCAATTCCAATGAAATTGAAATGGAAGGCTTCATAAATAAAAACTTCTGTACTCTTGTGCTTTTGGATCTTTTATTTGTATTCCGGCCGAAAATGAATTTGCGCATCCATGAAAACAAAAAACCCCACACTGTCGTGTGAGGTTTTTTCTGGTAGCGGGGGCAGGATTCGAACCTACGACCTTTGGGTTATGAGCCCAACGAGCTACCACTGCTCCACCCCGCAATATTTCTTCATCAACGAGTTATGAGTCCAATGAGCTACTCCCGATAGCTATCGGGACTCCACCCCGCAATATATTTTGTATATCTTTGTACGCGTTTTAAAGTGGGTGCAAAAGTAGGAAACATTTTCCTGATACCCAAATTTATATTTCAAAAATTTATGGGACATCAAGCTGGTTTTGTAAATATTCTGGGGAATCCCAACGTGGGTAAGTCAACCATGATGAATGCACTCGTAGGAGAAAAGTTGTCGATCATCACCTCCAAAGCACAAACTACCCGTCACCGGATTTTAGGAATTGTTAATGATGAAAATTATCAGATCATATACTCCGACCTTCCGGGAATACTGGAACCGAGCTATAAGCTACAGGAAAAAATGATGGGATTTATTGAATTGGCCCTGAAAGATGCCGACATTTTTGTCTACATGGTGGAAGTAGGTGAAACAAAATACCATGAAAAGATTGTTAAGAAAATCATCAAATCCGGTGTTCAGACCATCGTGATCATTAATAAAATAGATCTTACTACTCAGGAAGAAGTGGAAAAACAGATGGACTACTGGTCAAAAGTATTCCCAGAAAGCCAGGTAATTCCTATCTCCGCACTTTTAAATTTTAACATACAGAAGCTGAAAGACCTGATCGTAGAACATCTGCCTGAAAGCCCGGCTTACTATCCCAAGGATGAAATTTCTGATAAAACCGTGCGGTTTTTTATTTCCGAAATTATTCGGGAAAAAATCCTGTTGTATTATAAAAAGGAAATCCCATATTCGGTAGAGGTTGAAGTGGATTCGTACAAAGAAGAGGACAAGCTGATACGGATTTCTACCAATATTTATGTAACCCGGGAATCGCAAAAAATGATCATTATTGGTAAAAACGGGAGTGCGATTAAAAGAGTTGGAACGGAAGCAAGGAAAGATATCGAAAAATTTGTCGGCAAACAGGTGTTCCTGGAACAAACCGTTAAGGTGAAAAAGGACTGGCGCGACGACGAATATCAGTTAAAGAAATTTGGTTATCAAACATAATATTGCATGTCGAATATATTAGCCATTGTAGGCAGGCCGAATGTAGGAAAATCTACTTTTTTCAACAGGCTCACCCAGAGCAGAAGGGCCATCGTAGAAGAAACCAGCGGAGTTACACGCGACCGGCATTACGGAAAAGCCGACTGGAACGGCATTGAGTTTTCCGTTATTGATACGGGAGGTTATGTGGTAGGATCGGATGATATTTTTGAGGAAGAAATCCGGAAACAGGTATCCCTCGCCATTGATGAATCGGATGTGATCATTTTTATGGTGGATGTAAAAACGGGTTTAACGGGAATGGATGAGGATGTCGGTGGCGTATTGAGGAAATCTGAGAAAAAGGTGTTCCTGGTTGCAAACAAGGTCGACCATTCCGGAAGAATAGAGGACTCAATGGAGTTTTATAAACTCGGGCTTGGTAATATCTATCCTGTTTCATCCATTAACGGAAGCGGTACAGGCGAACTGCTGGATGATGTTGTTAAAGTATTCGAGAAAAAAACGCTGGAACCTGTTCCTGACTTACCCAAATTTGCGGTAGTCGGAAGGCCCAATGTGGGGAAATCATCATTAGTAAATGCTTTCCTTGGGGATGAACGTAATATTGTAACACCAATTGCGGGTACAACGCGTGATTCGATCTATACCCGGTTTAACGGGTTTGGGTTTGATTTTTTGCTGGTTGATACCGCCGGGTTAAGAAAAAAAGGCAAGGTGACGGAAAACATCGAATTTTATTCGGTCATGCGCTCGATCCGTGCCATCGAAAACAGCGATGTTTGCTTTTTAATGTTAGATGCCACGGATGGTTTTGAATCGCAGGACCAAAGCATTTTCCACCTGGTTGAGCGAAACCGGAAAGGGATTGTGATCATTGTAAATAAATGGGATCTGATTGAAAAGGAATCCAAAACCCACCTGGAATACGAAAATCTGATCCGGGAGAAGATTGCTCCGTTTAATGATGTTCCCATCATCTTTACATCGGTACCGACAAAACAAAGGATTTTTAAAGCCCTTGAAACCGGAGTAGCGGTATATAAGCGAAAAGGCACCCGGATATCCACCTCCAGGCTTAATGAAATGCTGCTGCCTCTCATCGAAAAAACACCGCCTCCGGCAGTGAAGGGAAAATACATCCGCATCAAATATATCACACAGTTGAAAACTACATTTCCGGCATTTGTACTATTTTGCAATTTGCCGCAATACGTTAAAGACCCCTATAAAAGGTTCATTGAGAACAAGATCAGGGAAAATTTTGATTTTTCAGGAGTTCCCATGCAAATTTACTTTCGAAAGAAATAATTCATGTCAGAAGGGATCAGAATAGACAAATGGTTGTGGGCAGTGAGGGTGTTCAAAACCCGGAGCCAGGCAACGGAGGCCTGCAAATCGAACAAGATCAGTATCAATGGACAGCCGGTGAAACCTTCGAGAGAGATAAAACTGAATGAAAAGATAGAAATTCATCTAGGGCCATTTATTAAAACCGTCCAGGTGAAAGAGTTACTGACAAACAGGGTAGCAGCCAAATTGGTCGAAAACTTTATGACTGACCTCACTCCTCAGGAAGAATATGATAAACTCAAAATAATGAAGGAAGTGAATTTCGAATACCGTGAGCGTGGATTGGGAAGGCCAACGAAAAAAGAACGCCGGCTGCTCGAAAAATTGAAAAAATCAAAATTTTGAAACACTTATAAGAATAGTGAGTTTAAATTGATTGCTTAATTTAAAACAATTTATTTTTGCATCGCAAAATCAACATTTTAATAATCAAATAAATACTACGATGAAAAAATTATTTTTTATTCTTTTAGTAATACCCTTTATGATTAGCTGTAACCAGGGAAAAATTAAAAAACTGGAACAGAAAAACGACAGCCTGGTACAGCAAACCTACCAGAAAGATCAGTCGCTCAATGAATTTCTGAGTGCATTCAACGAAATTCAGGATAACCTGGATTCTATCAAAGCCAAGGAAATGATCATCACTGAAACCACAAAAGGTAAAACCGAGCTGAAGAAAAAAGCCAAGGATCAGATCAATGAAGATATCAACTCGATTTATGAGTTACTGAACAACACACAGGACCAACTGGCCGATCTGCGCAAGAAATTAGGAAAAGCCAATTACCAGGTTCAGGAATTGGAAAAGATGATCGATCACCTCACCCGGCAACTGCAGGAAAAGGATGAAGAGATTGAAACTTTGCGTGTGGAACTGGAACAAATGAACATCAAGGTTACTAAGCTGACCCGCGATGTAACCAACCTTACCCAGGAAAACGTGGAAAAGGATGCCGTTATCAAGGACCAAACTGAGATGATCGACGAAAAAACCACCGAGATCAACACCGCATATTATATCGTCGGCAACAAAAAAGAGCTCAAGGAAAACAACATCATTACTTCAGAAGGTGGGTTTATCGGGATTGGTAAAAATCAAAAATTAAAGGACGACTTTGACAATTCGATGTTTACCAGTATCGACATCCGCGAAACAACCAAAATATCAATCCCTGGCAAAAAAGCGGATATCATCACTACGCATGCTACCGGTTCATACACGATAACGGGTGAAGGTGACGAAAGAATGTTGGAAATCACAAATTATAAGGAATTCTGGAAAACTTCCAAATATTTGGTAGTTGTGGCTGATTAGGAAATTAAATTACCTGCAAAACAAAAGCGGCCAACCCAAGGGTTGGCCGCTTTTTATTATTTATTTCCTGAGTTAATACTCATCCTCATGAAAGAAAAAATCCTCCTTGGTCGGGTATTCAGGCCAGATATCCTCAATACTGTCGTAAACCTCACCCTCGTCTTCAATCTCCTTTAAATTTTCTATAACTTCCATGGGTGCACCTGACCTTACTGCATAATCGATCAACTCGTCCTTGGTGGCAGGCCAGGGCGCATCCTCCAGTTTCGATGCTAGTTCAAGTGTCCAGTACATTTCCTAAATTTTATAGGTTTAATTTTTTGCAAAAGTAATTTTTTTTACCAATTGACAAACCTTTTGAACAAATTTTCCTCTGTTCCTTTAAATCCTTTTATTTCAGCGGCTTCCAGGGTGTTTCTTCGGCCTGGTTATCGAGTGCAATCTTACGAGCCAGTACGAATAGAAAATCTGAAAGCCGGTTCAGGTACTTTACGATGATTTCATCGATGTTGTATTTTTCGGTCAATTTAATTACGAGCCTTTCTGATCTCCTGCAAACCGTCCTTGCAATATGGCAATACGAAACGATGGGATGACCTCCCGGTAATATAAATGAACGCAATTCGGGAAGATACTCATTCATGCGATCGATTTCATTCTCCAAAGTCAAAATGTCATCTTCGGTAAGCTTCGGGAGCTTCAATGCATTTTCAGGTTTGTCGGCTGCCAAGTGCGATTCGATGGTAAACAGATTATACTGAACCTGGATCAGGAACTGCTTTTGAAAATCGGTTATTTCCTGGTCGCGGATCAAACCGATGAATGATGTGAGTTCATCCACCGTTCCATAGGCTTCAATACGCTCATGGTATTTGGGAACGCGAGTGCCTCCCAGCAATGATGTCTGACCCTTATCCCCTCCTTTCGTATATATTTTAAATTCCGATCCCATTCACTAATTCCTAATTCGTTTTTTCAAGTTTGTAATGACTCATGGTCCGAGGATTTTCATTGATGGTGTCCGATGAGACTTGCCCGTCGATCAGCCGTATGATCCGGTGTGCATGCGAAGCAATATCCTCCTCGTGTGTGACCACTATGATCGTATTTCCGGCTTTATGGATCTCCTCTATCAATCCCATGATCTCTATGGATGTTTTTGAATCCAGGTTTCCGGTCGGCTCGTCGGCCAGGATGATCGAGGGATGGTTCACCAATGCCCGGGCCACCGCCACACGCTGCCGCTGACCACCCGAAAGTTCGTTTGGCTTATGTAACATCCTGTCGGACAACTGAACATCTTTCATCACTTCTGTAGCCCTTTCCAACCTTCTTGTTTTGCTGAAACCGGCATAGATCAATGGAAGCATGACGTTTTCAAGGGCCGTGGAACGGGGCAACAAATTGAATGTCTGGAAAACAAACCCGATCTCCTTGTTCCTGATCTCTGCCAGGCTGTTATCATCCAGTTTGCTCACATCGTTTCCGTTCAGATAATATCTACCGTTGGTAGGCGTATCCAGACATCCCAACAGGTTCATCAGGGTAGATTTACCCGATCCCGAAGGGCCCATTAACGCCACAAACTCATTTTTTTTAATCGTAAGTGATATCCCTCGCAACGCTTTCACCACTTCGCTTCCCACCTTGAAGTATCTTGTGATATCGACCAGCTTTATAACTTCATTATTCATGATTGTGCAATTGGTTTTAACAAAGGTAAAATAAATTCAATACCGAATGATAAAATGCTGTTTTGTCAACTCTTTTTTCAGGAAAACAAGTCCCATAAAAAACAAATCAACTGTCAGTGTAACCGAAGGATGATCCTGTATGGCCTTCCAGGCTTCTTCCATCCCCTCCGACCAGTGAATGTCATCAAAAACAAGTAATGTATCATTAACGGATTTGTCCTTGCAATGTTCAAAATACCGGATGGTCGGTTCTTTTTGGTGATTGCCGTCGATAAATGCCAGGTCGAGTTGGGGAATTTCAGCCAGCAATCCCGGTAAAACATGGTCAAATTGACCGGTAACCGGCTTAATATTTTTCAGGTCCAAATCATCGAAATTATGCCGGGCTGCTTTTGCAATTTCAGTCGAACCTTCAACTGTAATAATTTTGGAATCAGGGTTGGCCAAAGCCATATAAGCCGCACTCAAACCAAGGGAAGTACCAAGCTCCAGAACGTTTTCGGGTTTGAAGTTCTTTACCAGCCTGAAAAGCAACCTTCCGTATTTTTTTGGTTTGGACGAAAATCTGGTAATTTGAGTAATACTTCTTTGATCCGATCGGTTGGCTTTTGAACCGGCACCATAATCCTCCACATTGATCCTGGTTTGATCCTTCAATAGTTTAGCCTTTAAGCTTTCTACACGATCGTACCCAGGGTTATAGGTTTTGTCATTCAGCACTTTGGTGATCAAATCATAAAGGAAGGGGGGGTGGACATCATATTTTGTCACCGCCCGCAGGTAATAATTCATGTATGCCTTGATGAACCGAAGGTTTTGCATGGGGCAAATTTATTTATTAATAATGTGAAAACGGAAGAATTATTTTCCCTGGCTGAAAAATAGTTTAATTTTATTTTTTAAGTTAAAAATCAAATTGAATTGATTAATTTAGCAGGAAATCAAATAATTAAAACCCACAAGAAACTAATGTTATCCTATAACAAATTCCATATAGCAGTAACCTTTTTTGGGATAAAAATGTTAGTATGATCCAATGAAAATCAATTCATTATCAAAATATAACTTGCTCTTTCTTGTAGTAAACTCCTTTTGCCAGGGAACACTTAGCTTAGTTAATGCCCAATCCACCGAAACATCCCGAATTATTGTTGAAGACGGCTGGATCGAAAAAATGAACCACCATTTCGGGTTTAATTTTTCATTCCGAACCAACTGTTAGCCCTTATAAAAAGTTTGTACTTTTGAAAAAATCGTTCTTAAGCAACAATTTAATATAATAATGGGTGTAAAACAACAAATAGTCAAACTGATCAACTTCAGAAAAGGCCCTCAAATGATATGGGGATATAAAAACCCAAAGGGAGTTTATTGCCCAAAAACCCGGATCAGTAATACTACCTTCATCGACCATCCTGAAAATCTCAACCTGGGCGACAATGTTTTTATCGGCCACTATAATTTTATTGAGGCCAGTCATGGCATCACCATTGAGGAGGGGTGCCAAATCACCAATTTCAGCAGCATCACCAGCCACAGCAGCCATATATCCATCCGTTTGTACGGCAGGCATTATACCGATTTTGATGAACATGAAGGGTTTATCACCGGTGAGATTCGGATTGGGAAGTACACTTTTATTGGCCCTCATTGTGTTATAATGCCAAAATCAGATATTGGCAAAGGGTCGATCATCTCCGCTTTCAGTTTTGTAAAAGGAACTTACCCCGATTATTCAATCATCCAGGGCAATCCGGCCAGAGTGATGGGCGATACACGTGAAATGGACGAACAATTCCTCAAGCATCATCCCCACCTTAAAAAATTTTACGACGAATGGACAATTAAATCATTTTGAAAAATCCGGTCAAATCAGCTTTAATAAACACCATTCGGTACCTCCCTTAATCAAATCAGTTTTAAAAAGTTCGTACTTTTGGCACTTCAGAATTAATCTATAACGTGTTGCGCAACTACAGACAGTCTGAATTTACGAAAAGTGTTGTAACCTTGGCTTCAGGCAGTTCCATTGCACAACTCATTCCTTTTGCCGCCGAACCCATTTTATCCCGGCTTTTCACACCAGCCGAATTCGGTATTTTCGAAATTTATGCCGCGGTCGTTTTGATGTTGGGAGCCATTGCGAGTGCCCGTTATGAAATGGCCATCGTTCTGCCCAAGCTCGAAAATAAGGCCACCAATTTGTTGGGATTATCGGTAGTGATAGTTGTAATTTTTGCACTGTTCTGTACCGCTTTTATTCTTGTTTCTGAAAACCGCCTGACCGTTTGGATCAACAATCCTGAATTCAGTCGTTACCTGTATTATATTCCTATAGGCATTTTCCTGGTTGGAATTAACCGGAGTTTCCTATTCTGGGCCTTGCGCCAAAAATACATGAAGATGATGAGTTTATCCCGCATCCTGGAAAGTTCAGGAAAAGCGGGTAGTTCAATTGTATTTGGAATCATCCGGTTTTCTTCTTTCGGATTAATTCTCGGCCAAATCATCGGTTTGGTAGTTTCGACTGCTTTGCTGATATTCAGTTTTCTAAGGTTCGACAGGAAAAACATCAGGTTTCTTACATGGAAACACTTTTTGAGGCAGGCAAAAGTTTATTCCGAATTCCCAAAAATTAATGTACCGATTGCCATTTCCGAAATGATCCAGATCAGCGGCATCATTTTCATTTTTTCTTTTTTCTTTGATAATACAAAAATCGGTGAATTTTCAAAAGCGCTCCGGATCATGCTGATCCCCCTGAACCTGATCGGGACTTCTGTGGCTCAGGTATTTTATCAGAAAGCCAGTAAAGACATTTTAAAAGGGGCGGACATTTCGGTCGGATTGAAAAAGATTGTAAGAAACCTCGCATTTATAGCATTGCCTGCATTTGTTCTGTTGCTTTTTATCAGTCCATGGTTGTTTGGTTTTGTACTTGGAAAAGATTGGGTCACGGCCGGGGAATATGCACGGATACTGGCTCCCTGGATTTTTGTCAAGTTTTTCATTACTCCCGTCACTGTAGTACCGCTTATCATCAATAAACAAGGAGAATATTTCTTCATTAACGTGGTTGGAAATATCATGATGATAGCCGCTGTTGCGATACCGGGAGCTTTTGATATGGGCATTTTGCCGACACTTTATATTTTAACCGTTTCGCAGGTGGTCTTTTTGTTGTTTTTGTATATTAGGGTGATGTCAGCTTACAAGCATTATTATAATTTTGAAAGGATAAAATAGGTTTTCAATAATCCATGAAAAAATACCTGATCATAGGAGATGCTGATAGTGCGCATGTTGTAAAATGGGTAAAACAACTGGCCGGGTATTTTGATGTTTATGTGATCGCTTCAGGAACAGCTCACGAAAAAATATGGCAACTGGTTCCTGATGAAAATATTTTTGAGCTAAAAATGGATCTGAAAGAACAAGGAGGTAACTATCAGATAATCAAAAAGTACAGGAAAGTTAAAAAGATCATAAAAAAAATCGAACCCGATTTTGTAAATGCCCATTACATCACGAGCTATGGCTTCCTGGCAGCGATGATAAAACGATTTAGCAGCCTAAAATTCATTTTGATCCAGTCGGCCTGGGGAACCGATATCCTGGTAACTCCTTTTAAAAACAAGCTTTATTTTTGGATTACGAAATTCAGCCTGAATGCTGCAAACCTGATCACATCTGATTCAGAATACATGACCCAGGTGATCCGATCAATGTCCGGTATTAAAACTCTCACCTTCACATTCGGATTGGAAAATCTACCTGAAGTCGATCTGAATGAAAAGAAAGATTGGCTGTTTTATTCGAACCGAATGTTATCTGACAATTACAGCATTGAAGAAGTCATTGAATTTTTCAGCCGGGTCGCACATGACATCCCGGAAGCCCTGCTAATCATTTCTCATGATGGACCGAACCGGAAAAAGCTGGAATCGAGGACTGAGGAGTCAGGCATGAGTGAAAAAACCCGCTTCATGGGATTTGTATCTGAAGAGAAGCAAGCTGACTTGTATAAAATAGCTCAATTTTACATTTCCATCCCCACCTCGGATGCTACTTCCGTGTCATTACTCGAGGCCATGGCTTATGGTTGCATACCCATTGTTTCGGATATCCCGGCCAACCGTGAATGGATCCGGGAAGGGGAAAACGGCATTTTTTATCAAAAAAATAAAACCGGATCACATGAGTTGAAAATTGCCTTAAATAATAAAGAAAACTTTGCTCAGGCAAACCGTGATATCATCAAAGAAAAGGCCATATTCCCGGACGCCATTAGCAAATATGTTGATGATCTGCAAAACCTGAAACCGTGACCAAGCAAGAAAACCATATAAAGCATAAAGTAACCATCATCATTCCTTGCAGAAATGAAGAGAAATTCATAGGTATGGTGCTGGACAATGTGATTGCGCAGGATTACCCGAAGGAACTTCTGGAAATATTTGTGGTGGATGGTGAAAGCGAAGACCGTACAAAAGAAATAATCCAGGATTATGCCGACAAATACCCTTTTATCAAATACTTACCAAATCCGGAAAGAGTGGTTCCATTTGCCTTGAACAAAGCCATAAAAATGGCTACCGGTTCGGTTATCGTCCGGATGGATGCCCATGCCGTTTACCCCGAAGATTATGTTTCGGAACTGGTTAAAGGGCTTGAAAAATACGATTGTGACAACACAGGTGGAGCCTGGATTACGAAACCAGCAAATGATTCTGTAAAAGCCATTGCCATTGCTGAAGCAACATCCCATCCTTTTGGTATCGGGAATGCTTATTACCGGCTTGACATCAAAAATCCCAGACAAGTAGATACGGTTCCTTTCGGATGTTACAAAAGGAAGGTTTTTGACAGGATCGGACTGTTCGATGAAGAACTGGTACGAAACCAGGATGACGAATTCAATGCCCGGCTGATCAAGAACGGCGGTAGCATTTTCTTGTTACCCCACGTGAAAATCTTGTATTTTGCAAGGGAAACTTTTAATAAAATGGCCAAAATGTTCTACCAGTACGGCCTTTATAAACCACTGGTCAACCTGAAGATCGGGACTCCGGCCACCCTGAGGCAGTTTGTGCCGCCGCTGTTTGTTTTGTATTCAGCAATATCAATTTTGGCCGGGATTTTTCATCACCCATTTTTTTATGCATTTTTCACCGGAATTATTTTCTATTTTCTGGCTTCAATCATGGTATCGATTGGTATTGCTTTAAACAATAAAAATTCCGTTGCACTTTTTTTTCATTTGATCTGGACATTTCCTGTAATCCATTTCAGCTACGGCTTTGGCTATCTTTCAGGGATTTTTAGGTTCCTGTTGTTCCAAAGGCCTATTCATCATTCAAAAATTGAAATAAACAGGTAAATCGAATAATATAAAAATGGGTTTTATCGATCAACATGAAAATCCCTGTAATTTATTAGCCGTCTACGTCCTCAGAAGGATGCTTGATAAATTGATTAACTTAGCGATTGGAATATCTCCTATTTTTGGGAAAAATTTAATTTTTACGTCAGGTAAATAACAATGAATGTTTAAAGAAGAACTCAAAAATAAATTCTATTTCTACCTGTTTTTAGCTCTGGCGTTTACTATCCCGATATTTGGCAAGATCCTTTCACCCATTATCATCTTCATTGGTTTCAACTGGATTCTAGAATTCAATTTCAGGGAAAAATGGCGCAGGATTAAAGAAAACAAAACTTCGCAAAGGCTGATCTTGTTTACTTCGCTCTATTTAATTTATCTCATCGGAACCTTGTATTCGGAAAACTTATCCCATGCTGAAGCCGGGGCATTTTTTGCACTTGAGGTGAAACTTTCTATTTTACTTTTTCCCATATTTTTTGCGACCATTGATTTTACAACCATTCGAAAGGATTTTTACAACCGAATCAGGTATGCTTTTATCCTGGGTTGTGTAATGAGCACACTGCTGATGTTCAACTTTGCCGTTTACAAGTATTTTCAGTTGAAAACCACCGATGTATTTTATTACACACACCTGGCGATCCGTCAGCATCCCAGTTACCTGGCACTCTATTTTACATTTGCCATTGCCTTGATGATCATATGGCTCGCAGAAAACACAAACCAGCAATCCTTTAAAACAATCGTAATCATTTTTCTTATCCTTTACCTTCAAGTGTTTATTGTTTTACTGAGCTCCAAAGCCGGTATCATTGTTCTGGCTGCAACGTATGTGCTCTTTTTTTTATTCTATCTTTTATTCAAACGAAAAAAGGTTGCCTTAACATCGGTCATTGCGGCAATAGGTATTGTGACCTTATCCGGTACTTTGCTGTTTTTCCCAAAATCAATGGGAAGGTTTGATGCTGTAACACAGGCAGTTGATTCGGACCTGGAATCGGAAAAAAACAGCGCTGAAAGTTCAGTAGCCCGGCTTCTTGTATGGGAAAGTGCTATGGAAGTGATCAGGGATCATCCATTTTTTGGAGTGGGAACCGGTGATGTTAAATCCGAACTGGTGAAAAAATACAAGGAAAAGGGAATCACTGCAGCCATTGAACAGGAATTGAATACCCACAACCAGTTTTTACAGACCTGGCTTGCAACAGGTATTCCAGGGCTGGTCATTTTGTTCCTGTGTTTCCTGCTTCCATTTATTTATGCAATACGGCAAAAAGAGATCACCTATTTCCTTTTCCTGGCCATGCTTGTAATTAACATGTTGGTGGAATCGATGCTTGAGCGGCAGGCTGGGATTGTGTTTTACGGGTTTTTTAATGCCCTGTTGTTTTATTCGGTCAGTCAATATAACCGAACATCTATTTAATCCTTCAATTGTCTCAGGTACAATTGAATGGTGTTTTCCAGGCCGAAATACAAGGCATCCGAGATCAAGGCATGACCAATGGATACTTCCAGTAATTGTGGGATGTGTTGGGCAAAATATTTCAGGTTGTTCAAATCCAGATCGTGACCGGCATTGATTCCCAGACCTACTTCATTGGCAACCATTGCAGCCTCAACAAAAGGGCGGATAGCCTTTTCCCTGTTATTTGGAAAGTCACGCGCATATTTTTCGGTGTAGAGTTCTACGCGGTCGGCTCCAGTTTTAACGGCATTCCGGATCATTTTTTCGTCCGTCTCAATAAACACCGAAGTGCGAATACCGTTCTTTTTGAACTCACCAATTACTTCCTTGAGAAATGATTCGTTGTTGACAGTATCCCAACCGGCATTTGAGGTAAGCACATCTGGCGAATCAGGAACAAGGGTCACCTGGTGCGGCTTAACCTTCAGCACCAAATCCATAAAACTTTTGGAAGGGTATCCCTCGATATTGAATTCGGTAGTGATAACAGGCAGGATATTGAGGACATCCTGGTAACGGATATGCCTTTCATCGGGGCGTGGATGAACCGTGATCCCCTGGGCTCCAAACCGCTCGCAATCGATTGCTGCCTTCAACACATCCGGCACATTGCCTCCGCGTGCATTTCTTAATGTGGCAATTTTATTGATGTTGACACTTAGTCTTGTCATGATGAAGTTATTAATATACAAATTTAGTATTTTTATTCGTTGATATTTTGTCATCCATTGAACATGGCCTTTTGGAATTATAAACATTAATTTGTTGAATAATTTATAATTTGTGAACTTCGAGGACCATCTTCTGTATATACCTTTGTTCACATGGCTAACAGGCCTTTAATAACATGGTGATTACAACTCGATACGGATTTACAATATTACGCATTCTACTCGTTGGCTTGCTGTCTCCAAATTTGATCAACGCACAGTCATCCTTGGGTTACCAGTGGTATATCAATGCCAATGTGGGATTGGTACAACTTTACGGGGATGTGCATACCGAAGACAATCCCATTTCCAAGCTGAAGGCTGAGACTGACCTGGGATATGGTGCCCGAATGGGAAAATATATTTCACCTGTTTTTTCGGGATATTTTCAGTTTATGAAAGGCAAATTCCAGGGACAGAACAATAACGACCTCAAATTTAGCACGGATGCAATCGAATCTTACCTGGGTGTAACTGTAAACCTGACCAACCTGATATTTGGAAAAAAAGAAAGGACTTTTAATTTTTACGGACTGGCGGGAACCGGGGCCATATTTTTCAGGAGTGAAGCAAGGTGGATTTCAAACGGCGAACTGGTGAATGATTACGGTTACAGCAATGATGATGGCCAGAATAAAGCTACCCGAGAAATAGCTCTGGTCTTCCCGGTGGGCCTTGGCGTTGATGTGAAACTGGCCGATAAGTGGTACCTGAACCTGGAAACCGCTCTCAGGCTGACCAATTCGGATAAGCTGGATGCCATCGTAAGGGGTGGGCACAATGATGCCTATTATTATACATCACTGGGCCTATCATATAATTTTGGCATGCGAAAAAAGATCGGACCTGAAGTTAAACCGGAGGAACTTGCTGAAGAACCTAAATCGCCGTATGCTTCGTCGAAAGTCGACCTGGAATATGATTTTCCGAACCACCTGCGTTCATTCGACCAATTTGTTTTAAAAAGCACCATCCATAAGGGAAATATTGACGGTCCGGCTGATCTGACACAAATACTGCCAATCGGATTTTTAGTCCTGGATTCGGTAATTGATGGTGCAAGGGTTGAATTTAAAAACTACACCCTGTACCTCTACTGGGATGAGCTTCCTGCCGATTCCGTCTTCGAAATCAGCTACAATGTCCAGTTAAGCAATATTTATGGCAATCTGCCAATGACCAGCATTTTGTATCTCGACCGAACCGGAAAATATTATAAGTTCAAAACGAATGTTTTCATTGAACGGAAATCTGATTCCGAACTCGTTGTTTCAGAATCTGACCATGAAAAGCAACAGAAAGAGGCCTCCGAAATGAAAAAAGTTGAGTTCAGGATACAGGTCAGGGCTGCCTACAAGACGGAGATACCTTTGCAACAACTGGCAAACAGGTACCATCTGAGTGATGAGATCAAAGTAGATTATTTGGACAATTGGTACCGTTATTCCATCGGCTCTTTCGAAAGTTTTAAAAAAGCAAAAGAATATCGAAATGCCATCATTAAGGAACATGGTGTGCAGGATGCCTTTATTGTGGCATTTTATGACGGTAAACGATTGAACGACATACATGATCTGAAAGATATAGCACCGGAGGCTTATCCCTTCGCTCGTAAAAATGACCCGAAAGCACAAACTGAAGAGAAAGAACAGACAGAACAGAAGGAGCAGCCAGAGCAGAAAAAGCAAACAGGTACTTGCTACCGGGTTCAAATCCTTGCCACAATGAAAAAGGGAGTCGATCCCGTAATGCTGAAGAATAAATATAATATCGAAGAAGCAGTTAATGAGGAAGTTTACCACAACTGGAATAAATATACGGTCGGAGATTGCCTATCAAAGGAAGATGCACTGGAACTTAGGAAAAAGTTGATCGATAAAGGAATTGTGGATGCATTTGTCGTAATCTTTAAAAACGGGGAAAGGGCTACCTACGGCGAGCACAAATAACTATAGCTCCATCACGGCCTCTTCCATTTCTCCGGTTCTGCCATTCTCACAATTTTAGGCGTAAAAACAGCCAGTATTTCAATCAAATTCTTCTGATAGTTCATCACCTGGTCGATATTTTTATAAACTTTAGGAGCCTCATCCACATGGCCTCCGATCAGATCAATCCCGGCCCTTTCAATCATTGCTTTCATATCCGTTTTGGAAATGGTTTTAACTGCTTTTTTCCTTGATAATAATCTGCCTGCCCCGTGCGATGCGGAGTTCAGGGAGGACGCATCTCCTTTTCCTCGAACAATGAAACCGTGATGTGCCATTGACCCGGGAATGATCCCGATATTTTCCTTACCTGCAGGTGTGGCTCCTTTGCGATGTACAACTACTTCCGTTCCGTCATCCAGCTTTTCTTTCCAGGCAAAATTATGATGATTCTCAACCATCCGGATGGAAGGGAGCCCCAGTTGACGAATAATTTTTTTA
>JAFGBL010000034.1 GCA_016933115.1 Bacteroidales bacterium
TGGTTCACAAACTTGCTTCGCTGCTTTTAATGGAAGATGTTAAGCACGAGCAGTTGTTAATGCTTACTTTTTCAAGGGCAGCAGCAACAGAATTTAAAAAGCGCTTACTCAAACTTATTGGCAATGTCGCTAACTACATTGAAATTAAAACTTTTCACTCCTACTGTTTCGATTTATTGGGAAAGGTTGGAAGTTTGGAGAAGTCGGATGTGATATTAAAAAAGACGATTGAGAAAATCAGGAATAAAGAAGTTGAAGTTAGTCGAATTACAAAAACAGTTTTGGTAATTGACGAAGCACAGGATATGGATGAAGATGAGTTCAATCTGATAAATACTTTGATGGAGCAAAATGAAGAAATGAGAGTGATTGCGGTTGGTGATGACGACCAGAATATTTTCGAATTCAGGGGAGCAAGCTCAAAATATCTTGAACAGTTTATTCAGGTAAACAAAGCAGTCAAAAATGAACTGATTGAAAATTACAGGAGCAAAAGCAACCTTGTTCATTTCACAAATCAGTTTGTTAAACGCATTCAGCACCGATTGAAAGATACGCCAATAATCCCAAAGCAAACCGACAATGGAAAAATAAAATTGGTTCGGTATCAAAGTGGCAATCTCATAACTCCCCTTGTGCAAGACATACTCATGACCGGTCTTACAGGAACCACATGTGTATTGACAAAAACAAATGAGGAAGCATTACAAATCACTGGACTTCTTTTGAAAAATGGGATCCAGGCGAAATTGATTCAAACGAATGACGGTTTCAGTTTGTTTAATCTTGCAGAAGTCAGATTCTTTTTGAGCAAGTTGAATTTTAACGAAGACGTTTTCGTTATCAGCGATGATATTTGGGCTACTGCTAAAAGGGAATTATTTAATACGTTTAGC
Source organism: Bacteroidales bacterium (assembly GCA_016933115.1). Taxonomy (GTDB): domain Bacteria; phylum Bacteroidota; class Bacteroidia; order Bacteroidales; family JAADJA01; genus JAADJA01. Next base: position 897 of record JAFGBL010000034.1, read on the forward strand.
CAAAGCAATAAGTTGGAAATTTGTACCAACATTATCAAGGATTTTGAAGCAACAAATTCAAAGAGGAAATACAAATCCGATTTAGAGGTTTTTATTCGAGAATCCAAATTGGAGGATTTCTTCAATGACAACGGAGATACAATTTTTGTCTCAACCATTCACAAAGCAAAGGGAAAAGAGTTTGATAATGTTTTTCTGATGCTTGAAAACTTCACACCTACAACAGACGAAGCCAGGCGCCAATTATATGTTGCTATGACAAGGGCAAAACAAAATTTAACCATTCACCTGAATTCAGACTTTTTAGACAACATAAAAGCGCAAAATATAGAACGAATTGTCGATTGGGAAATGATTATGCCTTCTACTGAAATTGTAATGCAATTATCCCACGAAGATGTAAATCTTGGATATTTTGAATTCGTTCAGCATCGTATCAAAAATATTTTAAGCGGAGATTCACTCATTTCAAAAGAGGATGGATGTGCAAATTCAAAAGATGATTTAGTGCTAAAGTTTTCAAAAAAATTCCTTGAAACCATTGAATTACGAAAAAGGAAGGGGTATAAACTGATAAGTGCAAAAGTAAATTTCATGGTATATTGGAAAAATGAAGAAACTGAGAAAGAAGTGAAAATAATTTTACCTGAGCTTTACTTTGAGAAGAACCATGATGAGAGTTGATGAAGAAAAAAGCACGATGCCCCAACAATGTGAATAAGTCATTGGGCAGTAAGTGGTTAATTTGAACATGAGTACATTTCATCATGCGCATAAAATAAAAATAACCGGAGAGAGCTATTGGAAGATATACCTTCCGGCAACTTAATAATAATTTAACATTTCCTTTTACACGATGTTTACTAATTTTGATCCGTCAAATTAAAAGTTTATAGAATTATTAATAATGACCAATTCCGGTTCAACCAATAGATTTTTCAATCGGCTTAATGCTTTTATCAATAACCACCGGTATGAATTGATGTTCGGTGCCATTCTGATCATTTATGTTTTCAACATGTTCCTCGACATCATGGAGATCGATGCTGCACAATATGCCAATATTTCGATGGAGATGAGCTACAACCGGAGTTTCCTGGAGGTTTATTTCCGTGGCCATGATTACCTCGACAAGCCCCCCCTCCTCTTCTGGATGTCATCCGTCTCCTTCATCCTGTTTGGTATCAGCAATTTCACCTACAAACTGCCTTCGGTACTGATCGCAATACTGGGTATTTACAGTACCTATAGGTTCACCCGCATGTGGTACGACAAAAAAACCGGCATTCTGGCCGCACTGATACTTGCCAGCACCCAGGCATTTTTCCTGCTGACAAACGACATCAGGACCGATACCAGCCTGGTTGGCCTCGTTATTTTTTCCGTTTGGCAAATGAGTTTATACATCCGTGAAAACAAGTGGAAACACCTGGTACTTGGAGCCGTCGGTACCGGCGGAGCCATGCTGGCCAAAGGTCCCATAGGCCTGGTGATCCCTGCGGTTGCCATCGGAGCGGACCTGTTACTGAAAAGAGACTGGAAAAACATGTTCCGGTACCAGTGGCTGATTTTCCTGCTGATTGTTGCAGTGGTTTTGTTGCCCATGTCGTATGGACTATTTGTTCAATTCGACCTGCATCCTGAGAAAATTGTATATAAACTTCAGGGGCCTTCGGGTTTGAAATTCTTTTACTGGACGCAAAGCTTCGGACGGATCACAGGCGATATCTACTGGAAAAACGACACCTCATTTTTCTTTTTCTTTCATAGCATTTTGTGGGATATGCAACCCTGGATAATGTTTTTTATACCGGCACTTTTCATCAGTCTTTTTCATCTGGTAAAAAAACGGTTCAGGCTTGAAAAAAGTGAGGAAGCAATTACCCTTGCAGGGTTTGTGATCATGCTGCTCGCGCTGTCTATGTCAAACTTCAAATTGCCGCATTACATTTTCCCGATTTTCCCGTTTGCAGCGGTCATCACTGCCACATTTATCATAGGTCTGAAAGAAAAAATCAGGGTCGGATTAGGTAGCGTAGTTTTGGGTTTGATACAATTGTACTGGCTCCTGATCATTATCATGTTCATTTTTATTTTCCCGGTCGAAAACATCTTAATCCCAGTCATAGCCGGCTTGCTGTTGTTTTTATCCTGGTATTTTTATGATGCGATCAAAACCGGCACTGATAAAGTTGTTATCCCCATCCTTATCACAGCCATCGGTTTCAATTTTGTGATGGCCACCCACTTTTATCCCAATTTACTTGAGTTCCAGGCATCGGCCAAAGCAGGTAAAATGGTTGATGCCAGTAACATTCCTCCGGATGGTTTTTATTTCTACCGGCATTGGGAGAATGTATTGGATTTTTATTCGCGGCGTACGGTGCTACCGGTAGAAAAGGATAAACTTACCGGGTTGCCTGAAGGAACATGGATATTTACACATGACGTGGGTTATAAGGACATCATTGAAAACAACCTGCCTTTCAAAAAAGTAGCCGAATTCGATTATCACGGAGTGACCACCCTCCGGCTCAATTTCCTCAACCGGAGTACCCGAAGCTCCACTTTAAAGAAATATTATATCATGGAAAAGATTTAAGGTACTCCACCCTGAAGGGCGGGGACTTTCGGATGATTAAATTAATTTATTTTTCATCAATACCCCGCGGATAAAAATCGGTATTCCGATAAATCGTTATCGTTTGATTGGCATTCATGGGATTGAGCCGGTGCAGCACCCGGTCGATAAGACCAGGATGAAATTTTTTCTCAAATACAATATGGGGATACATTTCCCTGACTGCTGCAATCCTTTTATCCAGTTCTTTTTCCTCGAAGAACAGAATAAACCGCGGCTGGAAGTTGGGATCTGCAAGCACATAATCAGGCAGTTTTTCCCTGGGCAGGTCGGCAGTGATGCAATATTCGTTTACCCATTGACCTCCAAGGTATGATCGCGGACACATCACCATGGAATAATTGCGGTGAGAATCGAGCATGATCCGCTTGATATCGTGGTATTGCGACAGGTAAACCATCGACTCGGTCCTTGCTCTTTTGCTGTAAGTCGTAGAAATGATTGGTAATAAAATCAGGTTTAACACCCAGAAGAAGACCCAGGAATATTTGATGAATTTTTTTCTCTTTTGCCAGAATGTGGAAGTATTAACCAACCGGTTCCAACCAATAATCCCCAGCATAATAATAAACGGAACCACAGGCAGGATAAACCGTTCCTGCTTGTTGGGAAAATAGGAATGGAATGCAAAAAATATCAATGTGGGTAAAAAGATCAATACATGCTTTTTCCACGTTGTTAAAAATCCAAAGAAAATGAAAAAGCTGACCGGAGGAATCAATATGCCAAAAATCAGGAGTAAATAGTTGTACCATGGAGCCACCGGGTATTCGAGGGCGTGCTCGGTATTGTAATTGATGTAACTCTGAATGGCCTGAAATGGTCTTCCCCACATCACCAGGTCGATCCCTCCCTGAAATACCGCTATGGCCATCAAATAGCTGATCCCAAAAACTATAGCATCTTTCCATTGCCTGTAGATCAATAAAGTCAATCCTACGCCAAATGAAAACAAGATGGTTTGGTATCGAACCGAAAATCCCACACCCATTATGAATCCTGATAAGATCAGGTATTTCAGCGGAATTTTTTCATCCCTGAATTTAACAAGTAGCCAGAGGCCATACATTAAAAATGGAATACAAACAATTTCCACCAGGTTGCGGACACTCACAAAAGGATAAAACCACAAAACGGCCAGTAATAGCCCGACCGTTCCTGCTGATTTTTTATCGGAAAGTTTTTCGGTTATTTTATATCCATAATAAACGGTGACCAGCGACCACGTACCATGGATCAGTCGCATGAAAAACATGACCAGTTGAGGATTTGTAATACCGATGGTTTTAAAAAAAGCAAGGATAAAATAAACAATCCCAACATAAAAAAAGTTAACCGCCCTGTTCATATCTTCAGGTTGGTTCCACGGCAACCAGTTATCGTGGTCGTACCCGTCGACCCAGGACTGTGCAGGCTCGATCACCAGGAAATGGTCGTCGTGCATGCCAAAGCCTTTTGAAAAAATGGCAGCCACGAGGCGTGTCAAAATGGCGAGCCAGATGATAACTTTCAATGGTGATGCTTGCCAGAGCTCGGAAATCCGTTCCTTCATTTGAAATTGAAATTATTATTTGGTAAATGCTTGATAAGTTTAAATTTCTAACCGAAGCAAAGATAGTCTGTTTTTTTTTGAATGACTTTTATTGCCCGTGATTCCAGCGCTGTTTTCTATTTAAAATCACAACTTCAGGCGCGTTCCTTAACAGGCATGTTTCTTGATATTAGGGGTGAAAATGAGTAAATTTGAATTTCAATTAATCCGTTTATGGCAAAAAAAGAAAAAGAAATTAAACAAGCACCGGTGCATCCGGTTTTACTGTCCGATATTTATCCCGATCACCTCATCGTACTTCCCATTTCAAACCGGCCCCTTTTCCCTGGATTCGGGATGCCATTGTCATTCAGCGGGAAAAAATTTGTTGAAGTGGTCAACCATGCTGTTCAAAAGCACGAAGGCTTTTTGGGAGTTCATTTTGTAAAGGAATTTGATGAAAAGGACTTTTTCAATTCCGAACTTCATGATATTGGTACCATCGTAAAAGTGGTTAAAATTTCCCAGTTCAGTGAAGAATCTATACAGTTTTTTGTCCAGGTGCTGCAAAGGACAAAATTGGTTCGTAAAGTCCAGCGCGATCAATATAACCGGTGGGAAGTCAAATATCTGCCCGATCCCAAAATAAAACCAGATGAGGAATTAAAAGCCTATACCCTGGCCATTATGAACTCTGTAAAGGAACTCATTGGTTTGAACCCCATGTTCCAGGAGCAGATGAAACTTTCGCTTTCTCGGATGGGAATTGAAAATCCCGGATTATTGATGGATGTCATAGCCTCCCTCCTGACTGCCGAACCCGATCGTTTGCAGGAATTGCTGGAAGCCCTGGATCTTTATGAGCGAAGTGATAAATTGCTGTTGCTTCTGAAGGAAGAGATCGAGATATCGCAATTGCAGGAGCAAATCCAGAAGCAGATCAATGAAAAAGTATCCAAACAACAAAGGGAGTATTTTTTGCGGGAACAACTAAAAGTGATCAAAAAAGAACTGGGACTCGAAAAAGATGATAAAGCGACGGAAATAGAAAAGATTGAGGAAAAAATAAAAAACCTGAAACTTTCGGATGAAGCTTCCCGGGTGATCAGGGAAGAAATTGAAAAATTGAAGATTTTGGAACCTACGTCTGCTGAATTTCAGGTGACAAGAGCATATCTGAATGTTTTAACCGATTTGCCCTGGGGTTTATTTGATGAAGCGATCCTGGATATCAACAAATCACGTAAAATCCTGGACGATGACCATTACGGCCTGCAGGATGTTAAACAACGCATCCTTGAGTATATCAGTACGATCATTAAACGGGGAAAAGTGGCCGGATCGATCATTTGTCTAGTGGGCCCGCCGGGTGTGGGAAAGACTTCGATCGGTAAGTCGATTGCCAATGCATTGGGAAGGAAATTTTACCGGTTTTCTGTCGGTGGCATGAGGGATGAAGCGGAGATTAAGGGACATCGCCGGACCTACATCGGTGCCATGCCAGGAAAGATCATCCAGAGCCTGAAAAGGACTGGTTCGGCAAATCCCGTGATCATGCTCGACGAGATCGATAAAATGGGTGCCAGTTACCAGGGCGATCCGGCCTCGGCATTGCTTGAAGTGCTAGATCCTGAACAAAATGTTGAATTCCTGGATCACTACCTCGATGTTCGTTTCGATCTTTCAAATATACTTTTCATTACAACAGCCAACCAATTGGATACCATTCCAAGGCCTTTGCTCGACAGGATGGAGATCATCAAGCTTTCGGGGTATATTATGGAAGAAAAAGTAGAGATTGCCAAACGGTATCTGATCCCAAAACAACGAAAAGAACACGGATTGCTGGCCAGCGAAGTCAGTATATCCGACACTGCACTCAAGCATATCATCGACGGTTATGCACGGGAAGCCGGTGTAAGGAACCTGGAAAACCAGGTGAAAAAAATCATGCGGCATGTGACCATGGAACAGGCCATCGGTAAAAAGGACAAGATCAATGTGAACTATAAAAACATTACAGAATTTCTGGGAAAACCAATTTACACTACAGAAGAACTTTACAAAAAACAAATACCGGGTGTTGTTCTGGGACTGGCCTGGACACCTCTGGGTGGTGCAACCCTGTACATTGAAGCATCGGCATTAAAGACAAAAAACCCGGGTTTCAAACAAACCGGCCAATTGGGAAATGTGATGCAGGAGTCATCTGAAATTGCATATTCCTACATTCGTTCAGTCGTATCGGGAGAGGAGAAATTCAGTAAGTTTTTCAACGAACATTTCATCCACCTGCATGTTCCTGCCGGGGCAACACCTAAGGATGGCCCCTCAGCCGGCATTACAATGGCTTTGGCATTATACTCCCTGGCTCACAACAAACCGGTGAAAAAAGGACTTGCCATGACGGGCGAATTGACCTTGACAGGAAGGGTGCTTCCCATTGGAGGTGTAAAGGAAAAAACAATTGCAGCTCGCAGGGTTGGAATAAAAGAACTTATATTTCCAAAAGACAATGAGAAGGATTTTGATGATTTACCCGATTACATTAAAAAAGGGATAAGTGCTCATTTCGTTGATTATTTCAATGAGATTTTAGATGTCGCTTATATTAAAAATATAAACTAGTTTTCGGGCCAAAATTGTCGATGGAAAAGAGGATGTCAAATTGACATCAAGTAATTATAATAATTTTTATTTCAGTTATTTAGAACAATCATTTAAATTATAAATTAAACAAAAAACCCGTAGGTAAATCCGGGCTTTTATTATTTGATTGGCCAGTATAATTCCGTCACCCATTTGGTGGGATCCGGTTGAGACTGCGGATCGGTTAAGTAGCTTTCCCATGGATCGCCGTTCATTTCCAGAAGATCATTCTCTTTTATGTAATTTTCCAGAATACCCCAGGAATATTGTGTTGATTCATAATCACCCGTATGGGTAACTTTAACCACCTTTCCCTTGTAAGTTGTTATGGATTTAATGTCATTTGAGCCCTTAATTTTCTTATCTACCGGGATCACGTTATCAAAAACCATTTTATCACCTTCCCAGCTATACCAAATAGACATTGGGGCTCCGGCTATCTGGGCGCCGTTTTTACCGGCATATTCCATGATCTTCCCATAGGCTGCCCCCATTACATTGCTGATCTCTTCCGCTTTACATTCGGATCTGATAGCCAGGGCAAACATCGGTTCGGTTTCAGTTATTACTACTTCACTCGTTGAATATTTGGGTTTCGGTTTCATATTTGCGGTAAGGTTGTTCAGATTGATCAATCCCTCCTCGTAAGATGCCAGTACACCGGGTTTAACCATTACTGTATTTATCCAACGCATGATGGGATATGAACTTTCTGATTTCAGGTTCCAGGTTACTTTTGTCCCATCATCAACTTTTTCAAGGAATATTTCTGATTCGGCAGTCCCCATTTTTTGAAAATCCAGCATTGTTTTAAGGTATTCATTTTCCTTACTTTCAACTATGGTTTGACTCCCTCCATCATCTTTCCCTTTGTATTTCCAAATGTTTTTGGCGCCAACACCACATTCAGGTCCTTCATAATATCCTTCCATCGTAGTATCCATATGCCAAACATCCCATTCTTCCCAATTTTTAAGGCAATTTAACTGGTCATAAACGACCTCGGGTTGTGCTTTCATTACCATCGATTGTTCAACGTATAATTTAGATGGCATAAAAAGAGGTGGAATTAAAATGATGGCTAAAAGAACCACCAAAATGATAATTACGATTTTAAGTGCTTTCATATTTTGAACGAATTTGGTTTATGGTTACAAAGATAGCTTAATTCTTTAATGATTTAAACATTTTAAACCAAACCGTTCAAAAGCTTATTATTGCTTTACAGCAGCTTATTATTGATGAAGTGAAGTAGTTTGACCAGATGACGCTTTACAGATTGGTATTTTACTTTCATTGCCGAAATGATGTGAGAATAAAAGCTGGTATTTATTGCAATCCGGGGTGAACCCATTACAAACTTTGCAAACTGCGACAATTTAGCTAAAATTTGCTGATAAATTTCCAGCAGACTCTTAAAATTTACGGTTCTGCTTTGAATGAGTCCCTTTTTATGATCCTCATTATTATATTCAACCTTGGCAATATTGAATGTAAAAAAATCAGATTCCAGGTAAATCAGGATGTCCCTTAAAATCATTTTTAATTTTTCAGGCCAGTCGATGGCCAGGTTCAATGCACCGGTATCAATAGTATTGGCTTGCATCAGATGATTATTGTTTTGATATTTATCAGATGAAAATTGACTTGGTTGGCCATCCTCACCGAAAATATAATTTCCGATATTATTTATTCCATTGATTGACCTATTTGATAATGAATCCAATGAGCGGTTTAATCGTTGACTGATTGACACCTTTGTCCTTTTGATCTTATTAAATAATGGATTTAAAACCCCTTTTAAAAAGATGAAAATTATTTCCTCTGTTCCACCGGCCACTTTAGTGAATAATTCTTTGGATTTCCTGGAATAAATCAATGTCTTGTCTTTGAGTTCATCGTTCAAATGAATATTTTCGGAATTCAAATACATCCTGTTTTTTGATGCTGTAAACCGGCTTTGAATTTGATAAATAGATGAGTTTACCGGCTTCCTGTTGTTCAATTTACCATGAACAGTTTTTTTTTGAGTATCATCATTCCTTTTAACCTTAATTTTTTTATCAAGGTTGTTTTGGTTACTTAATTGTCTGTAATATTCCTTACGGTTATCTTTGATACTGGCAAAAATTTCGCTACGCATATTTCTTAAGTTTATTCTTAAATTTAATTAATTTTTTATTTACCAAAGTAATTTGAATTGCAATATTACATATTGTAAAGTGTTATTGTCAAGTAATTTAAGGTGTTTAATCTAATTTAAGTTGATATTTAAGCGACTTTATATTTTAAAATTAAGTACTTAAGAAAATTCTTTAAGCTTAAAAATAATCTTAAATAAACTTGCTATTGAACTTAATAATTTTATATTTTTGCTTAAAATTGTTTTGTGGAAAATTACACATTCATATATCATCCTTTTCATCATCTGCATCAATTTATTCCTTCCATTTTGCCGGGGATTGAAAAGATTGTGACGGTGTATTACGACACTTCCGACAGGTTAATTAGAGGAAGTTTAACTGAAAAAACAAATAAAATCTATAGCACAAAACAATTGAATATTGATAAGCTGCTTCCAACCCTGCAAAAGTATATGGAGGTAAAAAATCCTTTTGATTGGTATAGCAAGCAAAGCCTCCCTTTTGAAATTGAATCGAAATCCTTGAACCCTTCCCTCGATATTTTTTCTGAACTTCATAATATTGTGCTGCTTGTCAGGATTCCGGATGAATCCGGAGAATTCAATGACCTTGTTTTTCTTTATCTGAATGAAAATCCAAGCAATTTTGGAGTTACAAATTCGATCAATCCCCTGACTACTGACAATAAAAGTATTATCGCCTTTTTCTTGTATAATACAATAAAAACCTATGTTTGGGAAAGCCGGAAAAATAAGCAGGTTCTGAAAAAAAATAACCAACGAACCCGCGACCTGATTGACCGTGCTGAATTGATGAAGCAGGAAATGCACATCACCAATGAAAATTACAGCCTGAGCCTTGTAAAGCTCTGCCAGCAGTTTGTTAGCGATTGGTCGGAAAGAACAGGGATTAACTATAAATTGTCGGCAGGGGCATTAGAGAAGATTAAAAATTACAAAGGGGATATCAGGGATTTCGAAAATATCATCAACGATACTGTTACCTATATTAATAGCCTGTATCTGGAGGATCAGAAAGAAATTGAGATTCTTGAATGGCATTTGCAGCTTATTCCCGCTGGTGGTTACAAAAGTGTGAGAAAAGAGGTGGTAGATTCCTCATCTGATCGTTATGGTAAAACCAAACAGTTATTGGATAAACTTGAAAACGCTGCATTGGTTTTAAAAACCAGAAACCTGAAATTGACCGGCACCAATGTGGGTAATACCATACCGGTTCCTATCTCTGCTCCTGCTATTTCGGATGCCCTTTATAATCATAAAAGCAAGATTAACAGCCTGCTTAAACAATATCCTGATAAATGGATAACCATCCGGAGTGAATTCAGGCCGCTAAGAAACATCATGATGAGTTTGGATGAAGAATCACACTAATTCTCCAGGTTCTTTTCAATTTGGTTGAACAA
>JAFGBL010000259.1 GCA_016933115.1 Bacteroidales bacterium
TGTCACCGCTATACACCGCATGGCAGGGTGAATAGCTTGACGGCCACGCCGCATGCGCAGGTCCCAAAATTGGGAAGTGTGGTTCCGGCATGGTTAAATAAAGTAATGAAAAATAATGATCAATAAATAATGATGAATATGAAAACAAGAAACTGGCTATTGTTTATTGCTACCGTCGTGGTAGTGTTTTTATTGGGATTGCTGGCCTCATCCATCCTTGAAAGAAGGGCCGAAACAGCGTATGTTTATAAACCGCAGGTAAAGATTAACGACTGGGAACCCCGCAATGAAGTGTGGGGCAAAAATTTCCCACGCGAATACCAGTCGTACATGAAAACCTCAGAATCAGATTTTAAAAGCAAGTACAATGGCAATGTCATGATCGATATGCTGGAGGTAGATCCCAGGATGGTTGTGCTCTGGGCCGGATATGGATTCTCCAAAGATTATAACCAGGGTCGTGGTCATTATTATGCAGTTGATGATGTTCGCAATACCCTCCGCACAGGCGGACCCACCGGGCCGGATGATGGTCCGATGCCGACCACCTGCTGGACCTGTAAATCACCGGATGTTCCAAGGATGATGAACCAGCAGGGCATTGCTGAATTTTATAAAGGAAAGTGGGCCCGTCTTGGACCTGAGATCATCAATCCCATTGGCTGCGCCGATTGCCATGAACCCAATACCATGAACCTTCAGATTTCAAGGCCTACTTTAATTGAGGCGTTTGAACGGATGGGAAAAGATATCACCAAAGCATCGCATCAGGAGATGCGTTCGCTGGTTTGTGCGCAATGCCATGTAGAATATTACTTTAACAAAAAAACAGTTGAAGGTGCTGAATACCTTACTTTTCCATGGGATAACGGTTTTACTGCTGAAGATATGGAGGCTTATTATGACGAATTGGAATTCTCTGACTGGACCCATGCTCTTAGCAAAGCACCCATGCTGAAAGCCCAGCACCCGGGTTATGAAACCTATATTACTGGGGTTCATGCTGCCCGTGGCGTTTCCTGCGCCGACTGTCATATGCCTTATATCTCAGAAGGTGGTCAGAAATTTACGGATCATCATATTCAGAGTCCGCTGAACAATGTGGCCAACTCCTGCCAGGTTTGTCACCGTGAGGAAACTGCTCAATTACTGAAGGATGTATTTGAACGCCAGGATAAGATCATTGAAAACCGGGATAAACTGGAAGAATTACTGGTAAGGGCACATGTGGAAGCCAAAAAGGCATGGGACCTTGGTGCCACGGATGCACAAATGAATGAGATCCTGATGGACATCCGCCATGCACAATGGCGCTGGGATTATGCCGCAGCAGCCCATGGAGCCTCTTTTCATTCACCTGTTGAAATTGGCAGAACCATTAGTCAGGGAATTACGATAGCGCAGGAAGGCAGGATCAAGCTGGCCCGGCTATTGGCTACACTGGGATTCAATGAAGGAGTGCCCTATCCTGATATTTCCACCAAAGCGAAAGCCCAGGAATTTATTGGGCTACCCATGGAAAAACTGATAGAGGAGAAGGAAAACTTCCTGGAAAACCTCTTGCCCAAATGGCTTGAGGAGGCAAAGAAACGCGAAGAAGGGTGGGTGGTGAGCTATAATTAAATTGCAAAATCAAAAAAATCACAAACCTCCTGTTAGGCTTACGTGAGTTTTTTTGTGTATCGATTTTATCTATTTTTGAAATACTTTAATTTGATATTAATTTAAGTCAGGATGCAAAGTAAAATCGGCCTCTTTTTCGGCTCCTTTAATCCCATCCATATCGGCCATATGGTTATTGCCAATTGGTTTGTGGAGTACACCGACCTGGAAAAGATTTGGTTTGTGGTTTCCCCGCAAAATCCCTTCAAGGAAAAGAAAAACCTACTGGCCGATCATCACCGGCTTGCCCTTGTCAGGGTAGCCATTGAAGACGACCCGAGATTCTGGGTAACCGATATCGAATTCAAAATGCCCCAGCCTTCCTATACCATCGATACGCTCACTTACCTGGAAGAAAAATATCCCGATAAAAAATTTGTATTGATCGCGGGCTCCGATCAACTGCCCACTTTTAATAAATGGAAAAACCCGGATCGCATCCTCGAATTGTATCATTTGTATATTTATTCCCGGCCAGGATATCAAGGCGGCGAATATGAAGATCATCCAGCCGTCAGGTTTTTCGATGTTCCTCAAATGGAAATCTCTTCTACATTTATCCGCAAATCCATCAAAGCCGGAAAAGATATGCGGTACATGCTTCCTGAAAAGGTTTGGAAATATATGCGTGAGATGCATTTTTATGAATGATTGGTTCTTTGTTCAGGGTTCTGAGTTCTGAGTTCTGTGTTGTATCGACCTCAGAATACAAAACACCCAACCCAGAACTTCTTCCATGCCGTTTTCTGACTTAATCCTACCGTTCCCTGAATTGATCCCCGGACTAATTCATTTTTTCCTTATATTTATCCTGTTTTCCTGAAAGTCACATGTCAGTATTTTCATCGACGGGTTTAATTCAGCTATTTGCTGCTTTTTTAAGGATTACTGACAGGGTTATTTCTCGGATGAAATAATTCTATGAAGTAATATTCACGTAAAGAAATGAAATTGGGTAGATTTAAAACACGATAAAAAGACTAATTTCACATATTTATTAATACATTAAATCGATTTGAATCATTGTTGATTATACAAAGGCTTATCGGTGGATTGTTGATTTTAGCCAACTTTCTGGTGGGCCTGAATACCTATGCCCAAAAGGAGGGTCTCAACTGGTATTTTGGCCTTAATGCCGGCCTGCGGTTCCATGAAGGTTATCCACAAGCCCTTACCGACGGCGCTCTCTCTACCGTCGAAGGATGCTCCACCATCTCCAGCCCGGAGGGCGATCTGTTATTTTATACCGATGGAATTACTGTTTACAACCGTTTGCATCAGATCATGCCCAATGGAGACGACCTGATGGGAAGCCCGGATGCAACACAAAGTGGAGTGATTGTCCCGGTTCCGAACGATACAAATTTATATTACATATTTACGGTAAGTTCACTGGGTGTGGCTCAACCCATGGACGGATTCAGGTATACGATGGTGGATATGAGACTCAATGAAGGATACGGAGGGATCATTGATGTAACAAAAAATACGATGATTTATCCTGCCCCAACAGAGCGGATAACTTCGGTTTTCCACGAGAATGATTATGGAATCTGGGTGATCATGCATGAATGGGAGAGCAGCCGTTTTCGTTCTTACCTGGTTACCACCGACGGAATTGATATCGATCAACCGGTCATCTCGGATGTAGGCCTTTATCATGGCCCTGAAAACAACAGCAACAGGAATGGTATCGGTTACCTGAAAGTCTCTCCTGACGGCAGCAAACTGGCAGTTGCCATAATGGGTAAAAATGTCGTCGAGGTATTTGATTTTGACCATTCCACCGGGGTAGTTTCAAATGCGATAATCCTGCCCGTCGATACGGTCCCCTATGGCGTTGAGTTTTCAGCAAGTGCCGAATTCCTGTATGCCACCGAACGGCTGGGTAACAAAGTCTATCAATGGGACATGCAACAATCGACGCCGGAAGATATTATCAATTCCAGGGAGATAATTGGAACGCTGGCATCAAATTTTGGAGGTGCCCTTCAAATGGCAGCAGATGGAAGGATTTATATTGCCCGAAAAACCCGGTTGTATCTAAGCGTCATTAAGTACCCGTATTTAAAGGGAACGGCATGCAGTTTCAAGGAGATGGGCGTAGAGTTGCCGGTTCCGCGTGCTTCAAAAGAAGGTTTGCCCACTTTTATCCAAAGCTATTTTAATAACATTTGGATTTTATGCGAGAATGTTTGTATCAATGAGACTTTTAAATTTGCTTTGAACTCGGTCATCAACCTCGATTCGGTAATGTGGAATTTTAATGATCCGGCCAGCGGTATGGCAAATATGTCCGCATTGCTTGAACCTGAGCATATTTTTTCTTCTCCCGGCTACTATGAGGTTCAGGTTATATGTTATCACTTGACAACACAAACTGTGATCAGCGAAAAAATAGAGGTTTTGCCATTGCCCGATGTTGATCTGGGTAATGACATGAGTATGTGTCAGGGTGATTCGGTTACCCTCCGTACAGGAACTGGATTCAATACAATCAAATGGATGGATAATGCAGATTTATACGATACGGCCTATAAAGTTTCAGAAGAAGGGAATTATTGGGTTCAAGTTTCCAATTACTGTGGTGTGGATTTCGATACCGTTTATGTGGAGGTATATGACCTTCCTGAAATAGATCTGGGAAAAGACACGACGGTCAAATACCAGGAACCAATCACAATTGATGCCGGACCCGGCTTTGTGGAATACCTCTGGCAAAACGGTGCGAATGGCCGGGAAATTAAAGTTGATTATCCTGGTTATTATTGGGTTGAAGTTATGGACGGTCATGGATGTATATCATCGGATACAATTAATATTGAACCAGTAAAGTTTCAGATTTTTTTCCCCACAGCCTTTTCACCCAATGGTGATGAATACAATCCGGTTTTTATTCCCAAAACTACATACGATGTCGACATTGAATATGAGTTGAAAATTTTCGATCGATGGGGACAGTTGGTTTTCGAATCCAAAAATATTCATGAAGGATGGGATGGTACCTATAACAGCAATCCCTGCCCGATGGAAGTTTATACGTGGTTTATGAATGCCAGCACTTTCGAATCCAATGAATTCTTTATCGGACCTTATCAACAGACAGGGAATGTGACCCTACTAAGATGAAAATTAAAATTCTACCTTTTTCAAAAAATCTTCGATGAATTGGAATGTCTCCTCCGCAGCTTCAATATATCCCATATGACCAACTTCTTCGAGCAGCAACATGGATGAATTTTTTGGAAGTCCCACCTGCTCTTTCGCCAGGTCAGTGGGAATGCGGGAGTCTTCCTTGCCAATAATGAAAAATACCGGAATTTCCATATTTTTCAGCAAGGGCCTGTTGTCCTTCCGTTGTTTCATCCCTTTCAGGGCAGCAATGATATTTTCCTTTTCAATGGTTAAGGCGATTTCTTTCAATATGTTGATTTCCTTTTGATAGGAACTGACATGCGCTTTTGCAAATAAATCCGGTATAAAGTGGGTGATAAATTGCGTGTGATCGCTCTGAATGGCCTGGATTGCCCTTTCACGGTTACTAGCTGCTTCCGGTGAATCTGCATGAGCAGCGGAATGAAAAAGACCGATTCCGGATAGATATCCTGGATATAAGTCTGCAAATGCCAGGGTCACATAACCACCCATGGAATGGCCTATAAGAGCACATTTTTCAATATTCAAATGATCGAGAACGGATTTTACACCCTCAGCCATTGATTCCATGGTATGAATATCGGAAAACCCATCAGATTTACCATGTCCTGGAAGGTCGATACAAATCACCCGGTAATTGGCTGAAAGTTTTTCCGAAAATGATCTCCAGATTATTAAAGATTCAAGAAATCCATGTAAGAAAACAACCGCATCACCTTTTCCGGTATCTGAGAAATTTATTTTTTTTTCATTATAAATTATATTGCGTTCAATCATCGCTAATCCGCGCTTTTATATGAATAAAATTACAATCTTATCCTGTTTTACTTATTTTCCTGAGAGTCTCAAGGTTCAGTATATGAAAGCTGCTGGTATTGAATTCAATAATCCCATCCTCTTTAAATTCTTTTAAAATCCGAATTGCGCTTTCTTTAGTCATTGCGGATAGGTCTGCCACATCCTGCCTGGAAAGGTTGGTTTCGAATTCAGTACTTTCGTAAATACTGTCGGAAAGGTATAATAAGGTATCGGCGATTCTTCCATGCATCTGCTTGTGCGTAAGGCTCATCATTTTATTGTAAAGATTGATGGTAGTGGTATTTATTTGTTTGATAAATTCCATGGCAAAGGTTGTATTGGTTTTAACCAGCTCGGTAAAAGCATTGATGTCGATAAAGCAAGCAGTGGATTCCTCCATTGCTGCAACAGAGAAATGATGCCTTGAATCGACGTTGAAACCCGGGCCGCCAATAATTTCTGTAGGTTTTACGATTTTAAGGATAAGATTTTTTTTCTCCGGATCCTCAATATATATTTTAGCCATTCCACTTGTAAGGCAGGCAATATGTGTAAATGGGCCACCCTGTTTAAACATGATTTCTCCCTTATGAAACCTGACTTCATACCTGGTCTTATTAATGAATTTTATTTGATCATCTTCCAGGAATCTGAATAAATTCATCTTTAGGTTGCAATACAAACAGTGCGTGCTTTTATTGAATATCGCCATATAATCCTTATCAACAGTAGCTTTTAGTAAAAGTTTAAGTATATGTTTCTGTTATTTTCAGGTGACAAATATCGGTAATAA
>JAFGBL010000260.1 GCA_016933115.1 Bacteroidales bacterium
AAATCAGGCTACATGATCAATTAGACCTACCTGAAGGCATGAATGAATTTGAGTATATCAGCCATCTGAAAAAATTGGCTTCAAAAAATAAAATTTTCAGGAGCTATATCGGAATGGGATATTACAATACCATTACCCCGGGAGTAATTCAAAGGAATGTACTTGAAAACCCGGGATGGTATACCTCATATACGCCTTACCAGGCTGAAATTTCACAAGGCCGCCTGGAAGCTTTGTTAAATTTTCAAACGATGGTCGCCGACCTGACCGGTTTACCGATAGCCAATGCTTCGCTGCTGGATGAAGGTACTGCAGCTGCCGAAGCCATGATCATGTTTTTCAACTCACGTTCAAGAGAACAGGTGAAGCGGAATGCCAATAGGTTTTTTATCTCTGAAAATCTTTTTCCACAAACGATTGAAATTTTAAAAACCCGTTCCGAACCATTGGGAATAAACCTTATCATTGGCGATCATACAATTTTTAATTTTAATGAAGAAATCTTTGGAGCCATCATCCAATACCCTGATCAATTTGGTGAGATCTGCGATTTGGTGTCATTTACTGAAAAGGCACATCTAATCGATGCCTCTGTGGCTGTAGCCGCCGATCTGCTAAGCCTGACATTACTTACACCTCCGGGAGAATGGGGAGCCGATGTAGTGGTTGGTTCAACTCAAAGATTTGGTATTCCTATGGGATATGGAGGGCCCCATGCAGGATATTTTTCTATTCACGATAAATTCAAACGTAATATTCCCGGAAGGATCATTGGTGTTTCAATAGATGCTGCAGGTAATCGCGCTTTGCGAATGGCACTTCAAACCAGGGAGCAGCACATCAAAAGGGAAAGGGCGACTTCCAATATTTGCACTGCCCAGGCCTTGCTCGCCTCCATGGCCGGATTTTACGCTGCCTATCACGGCCCGGAAGGATTAAAACAAATTGCAACTGACATCCATCAACTGACAAATTTATTATCGGTCGAAGCAGGAAAATATGGATATAAAATTTCAAACCAGAATTTTTTTGATACAATTACACTTGAACTACCTGAAAATATTGAAATTAACCGGCTGTCAAAAATTGCGGAAGGATATCAAATCAACTTCAGGTACTTCGATGATAAAAAAATTGGAATTTCGCTGGACCAGACAACATCGCTCAGAGATGTTTCGGATATTTTGATGATCCTGGCTGAAGCCAACAATAAAATATTTGTTGCTCCTGATATTTCGAACCTTTCCAGCTCGATTCCCGAAAAGTATAAAAGGAATTCAACTTTTCTCAGACAACCGGTATTTAATCTGTATCACTCCGAAACGGAAATGATGCGTTACCTCAAAAAACTGGAAAATAAAGATCTCGCACTGAACCGAACGATGATCCCTTTGGGTTCGTGCACCATGAAATTAAATGCTGCGGCCGAATTATTCTCCCTTAGCTGGCCCGAGTTTGCCTCAATTCATCCATTTGTTCCTGATAGCCAGGCAGAGGGATACAAAAAATTGATTGATGATCTTGAAAAAGATCTTTGCAAAATCACCGGATTTTACGCTGTATCATTTCAGCCCAATTCGGGGGCATCAGGCGAATTGACGGGGTTGATGGTAATCAGGGAGTATCTGAAAAGCAAGGGACAGGGACACCGGAATATTTGCCTCATTCCTTCATCCGCTCATGGAACCAATCCTGCCAGTTCGGTTATGGCCGGATTGGATGTTGTGGTTGTAAAATGTGATGAAAACGGGAATATTGATCTTAAAGATTTGCAGGAAAAAGCAGAGATGCACAAAGACAACCTGGCTGCCATTATGGTAACCTATCCTTCAACACATGGAGTTTATGAAGAGGGCATCCTGGAATTGATAGAAATTGTTCACAAAAACGGTGGACAGGTTTATATGGATGGTGCCAATATGAATGCACAAGTCGGATTGACAAATCCTGCAATTATTGGGGCTGATGTTTGCCATCTGAACCTGCATAAAACATTCGCTATTCCCCACGGCGGCGGTGGCCCAGGGGTGGGTCCGATTGGTGTGGCAAAACACCTGGTTGAATTCTTGCCTACACATCCACTTGTCAAAACAGGTGGCAGCAATGGAATCGGACCGATAGCTTCGGCACCCTTTGGCAGTGCATTTATACTTCCAATCTCCTATGGATATATTAAGTTGCTTGGTGGGAAGGGCCTGACGGAAGCGACAAAAGTCGCCATTTTAAATGCCAATTACCTGAAATCGTGCCTTCAGTCGGATTACAAAATTCTTTATACCGGGAAAAACGGCCGGGTTGCCCATGAAATGATCCTGGATTGCAATGAATTTAGCAAATCCCTCAATATCATTGTGGTCGACATTGCAAAACGTTTGATGGATTATGGATTCCACGCACCGACCGTAGCATTTCCAGTTCATGGGACACTGATGGTGGAGCCTACTGAAAGCGAACCTCTGGCAGAACTTGATAGGTTCATTGTAGCAATGACGCAAATCAGGAAAGAAATAAATGAAATTGCATCAGGTGAAGCTGACCCCAAAAACAATGTGATTAAAAATGCTCCACACACCATAAGAATGGTTGCAACCGATGAATGGAAATTCCCTTATTCAAGAGAAAAAGCGGCATTTCCAGGCATCATTGACAGGGAAGATAAATACTGGCCCCCAGTTACTAAAATTGACGACGCCTGGGGTGACCGTAACCTGGTTTGCACCTGTTTACCTCTAGATTATTTTAAACAAAATTGATCCTTATTTTTTCATTATGGGTTTCTTCATTTAATTTTACATAATAATTGAAGAATTAATTTGCATTAAAATTATGTTATCTCTAACTTTGCTGATTGTATATCTAATTATCTGTATATTTTCATGAACGATGTAGTCGTATTGATTGACAGCGTTAATTCACAAGTTGAAAGGCTTATTGAGTTGCACAAGTCCTTGAAAAATAAATATACTGCGGTAGTTGATGAACAAAAAAATCTTAAAAAAAAAGTTGAAGAACAAAACAAATTAATCGAACAGTTAAAAGAAGAAAACGGAAACTTAAAGATTGCAAAAACAGTAAAATTATCGGAAAATAACGCCGATATAAAAATGAAAATTGAAGAACTCGTGCGGGACATTGACAATTGTATTGGACTTTTAAAAAAGTAATAAAAAGCAAGATAATAACAGATGGATGAGTTGACAATATCGGTTATAATTGCTGAGAGGCCATACAGGCTTACCATAAAGCGAGAGGAAGAAGAAATCATCAGAAAGGCAGCAAACGAAATTAATAGAACCATTAAACAATATTCTGAGAGTTTCGCTTATAATGATAAACAGGACTTGCTGGCAATGGTAGCGCTTGAACAGACAACCAATGCTTTAAAGAAAGAAATAGAAAATAAAAAAAGCAATAAAACGTTGAATGAGAAACTGGTCTTAATTGATGAACTATTGTCGAAAAATTTAACAGAAGAAAAAAGTCACGTTCTTTGAAAAAATATACCGGATTTATTCCGGATTAATGTTTACCCGCATTGATTCAAAATCGTTTGTAAACTCAACATTACAAAATTCAGGGGATGCTTAGTGATTTCTAGAACAGGCCTCATCACGCCATCGGTGTGACTCTGTTAGCTCAGAGCAGTGGACGTTCGAAAAATCCGGCGAACCTAAACGTGATTTATAGGGGTTTACCAGACTCCTTGAATAATGCGGGTTTTTTTATGTATCACTAATCATAAATCTAAGGAAAATGGAAATAATACTGTTTATAATTGTTGGCGTTGCAGCGTTTATCCTGGGTTTTTTAATCACCAGTACGATCCTT
>JAFGBL010000261.1 GCA_016933115.1 Bacteroidales bacterium
AGCGAAGCGGAGTTATGGAAAGCCTGGCCTGCTGTAATGAAATGAAAGCAGGAAACGCCCAACGTAACAACCAGCTAAACAAATACCTCAAATCTAATTGAAATCACCCGATAATGGCAAAGTCAGACAGCTATTGTTTATTCGAAGGCAAAACCAAGCTCATAGCTAAAACCTGGGAAACACAAGCTGAAAAAGGGTTCCCCTTTCAAGGGATTGAAACCTGATGGTTCCGGAATTGCGCTGAACCAGCTTTTTGGACAAATAAAGCCCCAAACCGGAACTTTTGGTGGCTGAACAATTGGGATCAAAAAGAGTCTCTTTCAGAGTATCGGGAATACCGCAGCCATTATCCTTGACCATAATGATATTCGATTGATCATCTTGTTTAAAAAAAAGATCAATGATTTTATCCCCTTGCAAATTATCCTTAAGAGCGCTCAAAGCGTTTCGAATCAGATTCATCAAAACCTGAAGGAATTCCCCCTTGCCCATTTTAATACTGAAATGCTCATATTGATGAATATTCAAAGAAACTCCTTCGTGACGAAGCGATACCCGCATCAATTTAAGAATCGGATCAATATCCTGGGGCAGCTGTATACGGCATTTTTCTTCATCTTCCCGAAGAATGACCATGTCCATATAACGGTTAACCGATTCAAAGCCCTGGTCCGCGTTTAAAAGAATGGCACGAATCACTTCCTCTCGTTCATCCTCTTCTACCTGAAGGCCGTATTGAGCGTTTAGCCGAATATTGGATAAAATATTCTTAAACTCATGGGCCGCGCCGGCAGCTAAAATACCGCTGGTCACCAATCTGTCTTGGACCAGCAGCGTGGTTTCAGTCTGAAACAGCTTAGCCATGGCCTCTTGAATATGCTGCTCCTGCAGCTGGATTTGTTTTTGAAAACCGAACAAGCCCTGATTAAGCAAATAACCCTGCTGAAAAAGCATATAGCCGGCACCAAAAATCATAAACAACGCTGTCCACAAACTGGCATCAATACGGGGCAGGTAAAGTATGAAGGACAGCATATCATAGGTCTTTGAACAAACAAAAAGAACTATTATGACGATAAATACCCTGAATATTTTATTGCGGCTCTGTCTAAAAACATAAGAAAGCAAAAACATGGGTAACAGCAACAAAATCATCATGGAAAAAAAATAATATAAAGGATAAATGATCCCATCAACCTGAAAATACCTGAAAATTAACACGTCAAAGAATCCAAGAAAAAAACAGCTCAAATTCCATAACAAAACCTTTTTAACAGGCGTCACGATAAAGAGATAATTTCCGAGTAAATTTATAAGCAACAAGGATGTAAAAAAGTTTATCCACAAATAACCTGGCAAAAAGCCCTTTATACCCACAAAAAGCAGAATCAAGGTAAAAAAAATAAATTCCTTCAGGTTACGGTCTTTTGAAAAACGGAACAATAAAATTATAAACTGAAAACCCAAAAGCGATCCAAGAATTATTCTTCCGATTTCAAAAATTTTATCCATCAAGTAAAAACAAAACCCCTTTATTTTGCCAGATAAAAGTGGATTACAAATCCCACTCCCACGCACAAACAAGTAAAGCCCTGCTTATAAAATAAAGCTGAAAATGGTCAAAAAGCGAGGTTTTTCTTCAATTTCAATACTACCGATACTCCGGCCCAGGGGCCTGGGGTTGCGCGGATGGCTCCGCCGGCTGGATTTCGCAGATGTGCTATTGGTGGCTCGGTTAGCTAAATCAGCTTATCCGAAGCATTTCATTCATCGGCGCGGTTACCTGTAACATCCAGCTGCCATAGGCATCCGCGTAGCTCCCTGGAGCATCGGTAGTACGGATTTCCAGCCGGCGCATCCATCCGCGTAGTTTACTGAGGCATCCGTTGTTTGTTGAGAGTCGGATGGTATTTTGGTACCCAACGGCATCCATGCCAAGCTGTTCGCTTCGCCCGTAAATTGATTTTCTGTTCACCTGGTGGCGGGTGCCAGCACTACGTACTATAAACACCCACCTTCATAGTACATAGAGTACCCCTTGTCTATGTACGTAGGAGACCCCTCGCATAGTACATAGCTGACCCCTCATCTATGTACGTAGCCCCCCCCTCTATAGTACTATAGATACCCCTAGTTTATGTACTTAGCTCGTGTGATCCGTCATTTTTTGTGACCCGGGATGATTGCATCATCCGTTTAGCTAACCAAGGCGAACAAGTCGGCAGCAATTCCATCTTATCGGAAGTCGTAAGCTCCCTGGTGCGTACTTACTATAAGATGAATTCTGTCGGCGAATCAGCAAGCCCAGCCACCTTGTGGCCAGGCAAGCGATGAGCGGAACTTGTGGGTTGGGGGTGTTCATTTTTATTCCAAAATTTTTCTGTATCAAAAAACAAATTCTTTGCGTTTTGATATAATTTGCATAATAAGGTATTTTTGAAATTGTTAATGCTTGTATCTATATTTTCAAAAAAACCATAAGCTATTAATTCTTCTGTGTATTTATCAATTGGCATAGATGAAATATTATTAATAAATTGATAATAATCATTTAATTCTTTAAGTTCTTTCTCATTAATTTGCTCATGAAGTTCAGAAACCTGAAGCGTTTGAAATCTATCGGCTAATCTGCCAAAAATATAGTACATATCATCGTCTGCTTCAATCTCGTCTTTGTATATTTCTTGAAAATTTGGAATTTGTTCCAATAAATATTGATAAATGTTATTTTTACAGATTTTGTCAAATTTCAATTTTTAATTACCTCCTAATGCATTAATTAAATCATCTAATAACGTCTGAGCGATATTTTTATCAGTTTCATTTAGCGTTCCCTTGCTTAATAATTTTTGAAGCCCTTTACTATAATTCATCGCCTTCTCCAAATGAGATCGCCCACCAACTATATTTCCTGTTTGAAGTTCATATCGTAATGCATCAGCAGTACTCCCTGAACCAATTTGTGCACCAGGTCGATATAAATCATTAATATTTTTTAATTTTGGATCATTAACACTTTTTAATAGTCCATCCCTTGTGAAACCTCCAATATTATTCGATCCCAACTTATTACCAAGCCAATTTGCTATTCTGCTGGAAACTTTATCAAATCCCCTTGCTAATGGTGACGAAAACCCGCCAATTCCCAATATTTGGGCTATTCTGAGCTGCGCATTAAAGCTTATTTCAGTCAATTTTGCAGTAAGAACAGGAGCAGCTTCAAAAAGTATAGGCATTGCAAATACCGATACTATTACCATTCCAAACAATGCCTGCTCTTGGGTGCTTGGTCTGGTTATATCCTGTATAATAGAAGCGGCGAAATCTACTCCGGTCAATGTTGAATACCCACTACTCCCATAACCAAACGTGGTTCGCATGTTTTCTATTACATTAGCAAGATCCTGTATATTTCCTGCTGTACCAACAGCAGTAATTTGTAATGCTGAATAAATAGCCGGGTCATTTTTCATCAAATCAAATATGGAAACTTCATTTTCATTTAAGTTGTTTGCATAATCAGCAAGAACCTGATATCTGAAATCTTGATTTCCAATTAAGGTCTGATTCACATCAGTAAATTTCTCTGTCTGTCGATTCCCAACTAATCTGGAATAATATTCAACTTGAAGCGAGTCTATTTTATCCTGGGATTGGCCTTCACCTTGTTGATAGTAATAATCTTCCAAAGTATTCAGCCCATCAGGATCAATCCTTGTCACAGGATTGTTTGCACAATAAATATACCAATTTACTCCATCCCGAATAGGGTCTTCCGATATAAATCTCCCCGTCGTTGGATCTTACCACCTCGCGTTGAAATAAAACAACTCGGCTTCCTCATCAAAATGCTTACCCGCATAAACCTGCGGAGCCTCAATTCCTCCCGGGTTATTCTCCCAAAGCAGTTCTCCGAATACCGTGTATTCACCTTCCCAGAGCAGCTCTCCTGTTTCATCAGATACAGCTCTGACAGACCCTATTTGGTCGGTATGGTAGTAATCAACATTTTCAGGATCATTTATTGGGCCTTCCGCCTTGGCCAGATGCTTTCCAAATCCAAACACATAATTCGTGACTTCACCTGTTGTCACATTCTTTTCAAAGATCAGGTTTGAGCCTTCATACACATAATGAATGGTTTCGCCATTGGCTGTTTTGGTTATCCGAAGGCCTGTTACATCGTAGGTGTAACTCGCTAATTCTAAACCATTTTTGTATACTTTTTCAAGTCTGTTTAACGCGTCGAATTGGTATTGGTAGTAAGTAACATCTTTGCCGGTTGTTGCAAAATTAATGCTGTGAGTTTGTGTGATATTGTTTATATATTCCTGGGCTTCGGGGCTGCTTACGGCAAAAATGAGGCCGTCGGCTGAAATGATGTGTGTTCCTTTTTCGGTGACGTTGCCCATTTTGTCATAATTATAGGCCCTGCGTTCATCAGTTTTTAGCCATTCTGTATTTTCATAATAGAGTGAATCATATTCAAGGCTTTGTCTGTTCAGTTTGCGCTGCCAGATACGGTTTCCGTTTTTATCGTAATCAAAATATTCACTTGCACTTTGCCCTTCTTGATATATTTCAAGAATCTGCGATAATTCATTTATAAATTCCGCTTTATCCTGGGCAGCGTAGAACTTGTTCCTTTCGTCAAACAGAACATGAATTTTCAAGGTAGTTATGTTTTCAACCGGTTCACTGAAAATAAATGTCATTTTCCCGGTTTCATTGTCTTTGATGAATTGATCATTCGCAAGTGGAATATATTTAGTGTAGTTACCGCCAGGACTTTTCAAATAAAGTTCAAACTGGTTTTCTTCAACCCGGTGTTGGTTATGGTTTTCTCCTGGAACCAGTTCAATTCTTCGAATTCTGGCTGGCTGATCGAATTGAGCGACTATACTGCTGGACGAGTAATCTGCCCGTACAAGGGTGAATCCTGTTGTTTGCAATGCTTCGCCCAGTGTTTCCAGATAATCCAAAGAGCTGGTATTGACTGGTTTCAGGATAATTTTCTCGGGATTAATATTCTGAATTTCAACAGTATTTCCAGTATCAATCCATGTATAATCAGAAAGCTGTGCAGGTTCATCAGATACCTGGGCTGAGTAGATCAATAGATCGGTTTCTGCAATATCCGATAGATTTGTTTTATCGATTACCAATGTTCCTGAATTTAAATTGTTTATCCGCAGCGCCATGTTAAGCTGATCAATTATAATTTGTGGTTTAAATGGCGAAATATCTTTTGCCCGGTATTCGTCACCTGAAGGGGTGAAGTCATCGGTTATATAATCTAGTGACATGCTTTGGACTGTTGGTTCTTTTTCATACTACGGATCAAGCCGTTGCAGGCAACTGGCTGTGCGCAGATGGCTCCGCCGGCTGGATTTCGCAGATGTGCTTTTAGTAACCCGGTTAGCTTGACCAGTTTTCCGGTAGTATTTTATTCATCCGTAGACATCCAGCCGGCGAAGCCATCCGCGCAGCTCCCTAGAGCATCCGTAGTACAGGCAATTGCGCAGCTCCTTAAACCTTCTGTAATGCTGTTCATAATATTTTATTCCTGAAATAATTTTTTTGCAGCATACATTTTTTCTCGTCGCTGTCAAGGTCAAGCCCTTCGGGTTCGGAGTACCGAAACCTGTGAC
>JAFGBL010000262.1 GCA_016933115.1 Bacteroidales bacterium
CCGATGAATTTTCAATAAATAACAATAAAGTTAATATATTAAGATATGATACTTTTGCAGATAGTTTAGAATATTACCCTGGTCAAAAAGTTTACGTTTTTGGATTTCCGGGAGCTGTTGGTCCTGAGTACTGGACAAAATCAATTTTAAGGGAAGGTATTGTTTCTTGGGTGAATGCTAAAAAACCTCATAAAGTACCATTTTTAATTGATTGTGATGTATTCCCTGGAAATAGTGGAGGACCTGTTCTTTCCGTACCCTATGGAATAAGCAGAAAAGGAACAATTTTAGATGGTGGGAATATTAGTTTTATGGGAATAGTTTCTCAAAGAAGACTAGGTCATAACCTAATTATGGATTCAAAGGGAAACATTATTCAAGATATAAAAGGAACAAGATTAGTTTCTTACGAGTCCATTGGAGTTGGCGTTGTCGAGCCAGCTTATAGAGTGAAAGAACTATTGAAACATATTGAGAAGGAAATAAAATAGTAAATCCTTTCTAATTTCAAAAATTGTAAAAATGAGATATTACATTGGAAATACTGACCTCGATTGGTATCACAATTTAAAAAAAATAAATCCAGAGGATATCAACTTTTGGCAACCTGGTGGGATGACTCACTTTAAAGCTATCGAAACGGGTTCTCCGTTCTTATTAAAACTTAAAAGCCCTATAAACAAAGTTGCTGGTGTTGGATTTTTTACATCACATTCTATTTTACCTGTTGATTTTGCCTGGGAAGTATTTCAGGAAAGGAATGGCGCAAGTGACTACCTTTCTTTTTACTCTAAAATAAAATCATATCGAGTTGGCACCAATCCAATGGAGGTAAATCCAAATATAGGTTGTATTGTCTTAACAAATCCAATCTTTTTTAATGAAATTGATTGGGTTCCGATGCCTTCAAATTGGTCATTAAACATAGTTCAAGGTAAAACTTATTCGACGGATGACGAAATAGGTAGAAGATATTGGAATCAAATAGAGTTAATTCTATCTAAATATTCTGATAATCAACTTGCCAATGAAGTAGAAGAACCATCACATCATTACGGTCAATATCTTACCAAAGTAAGAATTGGACAAGGTGCATTCAGAGTACTAGTTACAGATGCATATTTAAGACGCTGTGCCATCACTGGAGAAAGGACATTGCCAGTTCTTGAAGCAGCACACATTAAACCTTATTCTTCTTTCGGTATCAATACAACAAATAATGGCCTGCTACTTCGTGCAGACTTACATAAATTATTTGATTCTGGATATATAACGATCACAGATAAATACAATGTCGAAATTAGCAAAAGAATCAAAGAAGAATTTGAGAATGGGAGAGATTATTATAAATATCATGGTGAATCATTAATCTCTATTCCACAAAATCACTTTGATTTACCCAACGCGGATTATCTAAGATGGCATAATGATAATGTTTTTAGATCATAAAATCTCTATAGAACAACTTTCAAGGGATAGCAATTTTAGAAACATTCTTTTCATTCCCTATCATAACCCCCATCAAATACAACCCCTTCTCCACGCCTTCCAAATGAATTGCTATTCGCTCCATTCCGCCAACAAACTTTTCACTCTTATAAACCACCTTACCAGAGAGATCGGTCACGGTAATTTTAAGGTTGGTGGGCCGGTTTCCTTTGTAGTCAATAAAAACAACACCATCGGAGGGGTTGGGAAATACTTCAAATAATCCGGCACCTGTTTCGGGAATCCCTTCCAGGTACACCACGGGCAGCAGCGCCCGGTAGCGTTGGAAATTGCGCTGGGTAACGGTAACCAAAACGTGGGCCGGCGGTATCTGCGGGATCATGGGCACACCCACCGAACTGCCCGTTCCAAATGCGGCTCCAATCAGTTCTCCATCCACCGAAAGGGCGATCAATGAACCTTCATTGGCTGTTACATCAAAGCTTGTCGCCCAGGCCGGGACAAACGGTTCGTACTCCACCTCCGGCACTTGCGGCACTTCGGTGTAGAGGGTGGAGAAAGCATCGCCAAAATAGTGGAACAGGTGATAGGTAGCCGCTTTTATATTTGGGTTTTCCGGCCAGGGAGACTGCTGCAGGTAGTATTTTCCGGCTGCATGGGCGAAAGCAGGGTAAATGCCGGTGTTAGGTGCTGATGTGCCAAACTCAGGCAGGTAGTCGTCCCATAATTGATCCATGGCACCCATGGCAAAAATATCACTTGGCTGGGTGTAGGTAACCTTTGAAGCAGCCAATACTCCCAATGCGCCGTATGGGTGGCGATGGATCTCTTCCGCAAAACAGTTAACCGGTGCATCGAATTGTCCGGTGAAAGCAGCAATCGACCAAACAAAAACAGGATCGGGATTTGTCAGGTCGGGGAGATCGGAAACGGTAAATGTAGGTGTTAACCACCCCCCTACTGAAGCAAGTCCATCGAACAGAAGCATAAAAGCCCCATTGTTGATCCCGTCAACAAAATCCTGGGCTGTGCCGTTCCAGCCGGTGTTCACCCCTGCCGGTGTGGCAGGAAGGTATCCCAGCTCAATAAAATAGGCTGCCAGTGCCAATCCTTCCGGAGAGGTGGTCCAGGCAGCGGGAAGGGGGCTGGGAGCCACATTGATGCGGTTGGTACTCTTGCCCAGAATTACCTCGTAAAATCCGGCTACCGACTCGGTGAGGATCTGTGCGATCCCACCGGTCTGGAAAAAGCAGGAGGTAATGGGATGCTCGTAAAAAGAACCTGCCGAAGGCGGATTCAGTTCGAAATTTTTCACTTTTCCGATTATATTTTCCAGGTGTGTGGCATTTTCAGCGCTCATGCGCGCCACCATGATGTCGGGCAGGTCATCGCCGTCCACATCGGCATAAACGTTATCGGAGATGCAGTAATTATCCCAGACAGGAGCAGGTATGGTGTAAGCCGGATCACTGCCTTCATCGCCCAGCAAAAGCACTGCCACCGGGGGAATGTCCCAGTTGTTGTAAGCCTCATCGATATAGGCTTCGATTTGTGCAGCGGTGTTCCCGCCGATTTCATCCAGGGTCACCACTTTGGTGAGGATGCCTTGCTGGTTCCTGAAAACGCGAATCGTATCGGCCCATTGCTTGAAAACCTCTGCATTGGGTGAAATGACCAGGTATTCGGCACCGGTCTCTTTCCCCGATATATTTTTCAATCCAACCGCTGGCAATGATTCGTAATTGATCAGCAAATTTGAAAGTAGCGGTTCCCACCAAACACTTCTCAGTCGGTCATCACCAAATTGGTCTTCGCCTCCAATGAAGTTAATCTTGATCACAATTTCTGAAACTCGTTTCAGTCCCCCTGATTCCTTATCCCGGTAAACCGGAAAAACATGCAGGATCACCGCATCGATACTGCGAAGGCTCACCGGTCCGGAAAGGGAAGCCACCTGGCTTGTAATTGGAAATTCCGGATATGTTCCTTCATAATCCTCACACTCCCTATTCACGATTTCCAGTTCAGCTATCGCTTGTTGAGGAAGGGCAATGTAGCCTGAAAACGGTTGGTTCGAATTTGCCATTGGGTCGAACTTAAATAGTATTTCCAAACCATTTTTATTCTGTTTCAGGATTGAACAAGTAAATGAGGATGAAATCGCAAACAGGGCAAAATTGGTCAATGCCAGCGCCACCAGCAAAGCGTAGCGAATGGATTTAAAATAATTCTCGACTTTCATGATTGGGTGTGTATCGGTTTTTTAAAAACAAGTTGGATATATTTTCTCAAAATCACTTTAAAATGTCCTTGTTGGGTTGACTTAAAGACCCATAATGACCGTCATCCGAGCTATACAATGGCCACTCGCCTTTACTTTGCTATGGATTAAATTTGTTATTTATTTCAAAGGAAAGCAGAGGTGAACTTTAACACTCGCTAGGTTTTTGACC
>JAFGBL010000263.1 GCA_016933115.1 Bacteroidales bacterium
AAATAATACAAATGAATAATTTACATTAATTCTTTTAGACTATGAAGTTTATCACTTATAATACCAAGAATTTTAGAAAAATTGAATACTTGAAAAATTTACCCGAGCAAGTAAAACATGAAATAGAAGTCGTTTCAAAGGTATTACCATTTAAAACCAATAATTATGTTATTGATTATCTGATTGATTGGGAAAACTTTGAAACCGATCCGGTGTTTATACTGAACTTTCCTAACCGCAATATGCTACATGAAGAACAATTTAAGGAAGTAGAAAAAGCATATACTCAGCAATTGCCGGAAAAGGAGTTTCTTGGGATTGTAAATAAGATCAGGTTGCAATTGAACCCGCATCCTGCTAATCAGTTGAGCAACGTACCAAAG
This sequence comes from Bacteroidales bacterium, assembly GCA_016933115.1. Lineage (GTDB taxonomy): Bacteria > Bacteroidota > Bacteroidia > Bacteroidales > JAADJA01 > JAADJA01. The sequence goes on from JAFGBL010000263.1 coordinate 384, forward strand.
CTGGATGGCGAAGCACTCCCCGGAGTTCAGCACAAATATCGTGATATTGTTTTGTTTTTTCCCAGCCAGGGTCAAACCTGCCATGCCCATTGTACCTTTTGTTTCCGTTGGCCTCAGTTCGTAAAGGATTTGGATTTGCAGTTCTCTATGCGTGAAATTGATATGCTTACCAGATACATCAAGGAAAATGAATATATCCATGAAATTTTGTTTACCGGTGGCGACCCGATGGTCATGAGCCCACTCACGATTTCAAAATATATCGACCAGATTTTTGAAGCCGATATTCCCCACCTCGATACCATTCGTTTTGGTTCGAAATCGCTGACATACTGGCCATTTACCTTTATTCCGGGCCACAGTGATGAAGCCGAAGATATGCTCAGTCTTTTCAGACGCATCGTTGACAAAGGTAAACACCTGTCGTTTATGGCGCATTTCAACCACCCGGTTGAAATGGACAATTCGGCGGTTGAGGAAGCCATTTATAACATACGGCAGACCGGAGCTGAAATCCGGACGCAGGCACCGGTGTTGAGGAATATTAATGATGATGCCGAAATCTGGAGGGAAATGTGGTTGAAGCAAGTCAATCTTGGAATGGTGCCGTATTACATGTTTATCGAGCGAGAAACAGGGCCCTATGCATATTTTGAACTTCCCATTGCCCAGGTGTACGATATTTACCGTAATGCCATTAAATATACAGGCAGCCTTGCCAAAACGGTAACTGCACCCGTTATGTCAGCGAGCATGGGAAAAGTGCATGTGATGGGAGTAATTGACAACCCCGCAGATAATGACAGGTACTTTATGATGCAATATGTCCGGCATCGGAATGTGGAAGAAACTTACAAGCCATTTTTAACACACTATGATGAGAAGGCCACATGGTTCAACCAATTGGTTCGCACTGATGCGGATATGATACTGACAGCGGAAGAAGAATGATCAAAATTGATAATTTGATAGTGAAACGAAAATCAGTTTAACCATTTAAAAATGTATCCATATGGTAATTCAGTAAATATCCTCATGATACTGCCGATTTTGTTTCATTATCTCAAAATAATCGGATGCTTCATCATGCGACATGTTGCCTTTGTCAGAAATGATCTTTTTCAGTGTTTTTCTCACGCTTTTTGCCATTGTACGCTTGTTCCCGCAAACATAAATGTGGGCTCCTGATCTGATCCAATCGAATAATTCACCTGAAGATTCTTCCATTTTGTGTGTGATATAGGTTTTTTTGTCCTGATCCCTTGAAAAGGCCGTATCAAGCCTGGTTAAGATTCCATTTTCTATGAATTTTTCAAGATCGTTTTGATATAAGAAATCATTTGCCAAATTCCTTTCACCGAAGAATAGCCAGTTTTTACCCGTGCTATTTTGTGTCTGCCGGTCCTGTAAAAATGCCCTGAAAGGAGCGATGCCCGTTCCTGTACCGATCATGATGACAGGTGTACCGGGATTTTCAGGTAGACGGAACTTTTCATTAGCCTCAAGGAAGACCGGGATTTTTTCACCCTGTTCGATCCGGCTTGCAAAGAAGGAAGAACCGACTCCAACGTGAAACCTGTCGAAGGCATCAAATTCGATGATTCCGACAGTGAGGTCAACCGTTTCGGCAGTGATCCTGTCGCTTGAAGCTACGGAATAGAGCCGGGGTGCAAGTTTCCTTAAAATCGAAATAAATTGTTCAGGAGTGATCCTTGCAGGAAAATCGGTGATCAGATCGAGTACATCCCTGCTTTGAACGTACTCTTCCAGTTTTATTTTGTCTTGCAACAAACTGTTGAGCTTGTCATTTTTTATGATTTCTGCATATTTTTTAACAACAACCGTTGTGATCATGGTTAGTTCGAAATCCCTGACCAATGCTTCCTTTAGCAGCTTTCTGCCATTTTTAAATTTTAAAGAATAAGTCGGATCAAAACCAAGTTTGCGGATAATCCTGTCAACATACAATTTTGAATTTGTGCAATATATGCCAAATGAATCCCCCGGTCTGTACGCAATGCCTGAATTTTTCAGAGATAGGGTCAAATGATAGGTTCTTTTGGTTGACTCCGGGGTCGAAAGTAAGTGTTTATCGAGAATGGTCGCATTGAAAGCGTTGTATTTGTCCTGTTCATCCAGTTTCAGTTCAAATACAAAATCGGAATTACCTTCTTTAGTAGTACTGATCGTATCATCCTTTGAAAATATACCTATCACATCTTTCACCCATTGTTTGGCCTTTTCTTCAAAATCAATGTCACATTCAACAAGGTCAATTATTTTTTTTGCCCCGAGTTCAATAAATCTTTTTTCTATGTCTTTACCGGTTTTGCAATAATGTTTATAGCTGCTATCGCCCAGTGCAACCATAGCAAATTCAGTATTTTTCATGGCAGGTGCTTCATCGCTGTGAATGTAGCGGTAGAATTCTTCTGCAGGTGCAGGTGGGTCGCCCTCACCATGTGTACTCACAGCAACCAGTAATCTTTTCAGATCCTTCAGCCTGCTTTTATCAAACGATTGCATGTTGATGCATTCATTTTCAATACCCAGGTGTCGGGCATATTCACCTGCGAGTTTGGCGATCGCTTTCGAATTGCCGGTACGGCTCCCGTATAGGATACATAAATTATTATCAATCATCTTTACTGGAAATTTTAATTAGAAAAACTGTATATAAATATATACAATTTATTACATCTATTTGTTCGGGAGTTGAAATAGATTCTTGTATTTCAAGTTATCTTGAATAATTAGACTAATTTTGCGCCCATTTTTGAAACGATTTTAATGACAGAAATAAGAAATATAGCTATCATTGCCCATGTTGATCATGGTAAAACTACCCTGGTCGACAGGATATTGCACCAGGTGAAGCTTTTCCGGGATAACCAGGATATGGGTGACCTTATACTCGACAGCAACGACCTGGAACGGGAACGCGGAATTACTATTCTGGCTAAGAATGTATCGGTAAGGTATAAGGGAATAAAGATCAATATAATTGATACTCCAGGCCACGCCGATTTTGGCGGGGAAGTGGAAAGGGTATTGAACATGGCAGACGGTGTTTTGCTGGTGGTGGACGCTTTTGAGGGACCCATGCCGCAGACCAGATTTGTTTTACAGAAGGCCATCGAACTCAACCTTAAACCGATCGTAGTGATCAACAAAGTTGATAAACCCAACTGTGATCCGCTCTGGGCCCAGGATGCCGTAATGGAATTGATGTTCAACCTGGATGCTACTGAAGACCAGCTCAATTTCCCAACAGTATTCGGTTCGGCCAAGGCCGGATGGATGGGGCCCGATTGGTCAGAACCATCGCAGGATGTGAGTTATTTGCTCGATATGATCCTGGAACATATTCCTCCCGCATTGCCCAAAGAGGGGACAACCCAGGTTCAGATTTCATCCATCGACTATTCTTCCTATGTGGGACGTATTGCCGTAGGTCGTATACACCGTGGAACCCTGTCGTGGGGACAAAACATATCGCTGGTAAAAAAGAACAGAAATGTCGTGAGATCGAAGATTAAAGAGTTGTATGTTTTTGAAGGTCTCGGTAAGGAAAAGATCAAAACCCCGGTTATGGCCGGTGAAATTGTAGCCGTTTTTGGAATTGAAGGATTTGAAATCGGTGATACCATTGCAGATTTTGAAAATCCAGAAGGATTAAAAAGCATTTCAATCGATGAGCCGACCATGAGCATGCTGTTCACCATCAACAATTCCCCATTTTATGGCAGGGATGGACAGTTTGTCACTTCACGTCATTTGAAAGAACGCTTGTACAGGGAAACAGAGAAAAACCTGGCCTTGCGCGTGGAAGAATCCGGTTCAGCCGATGCATTTATTGTTTACGGGCGGGGGATTTTACACCTCTCCATTTTAATTGAAACGATGCGGCGTGAAGGTTACGAATTGCAACTTGGACAACCCAAGGTGATCATCAAGGAAATAGGTGGAAAAAAGCACGAGCCTATCGAGCATCTGACCGTAAATGTTGCCGAAGCGTTTTCGGGTAAGGTGATCGAACTGGTAACCATGCGAAAGGGCGATTTATTGAATATTGAGACTAAAAACGAAAGAACCAACCTGGAGTTCGATATCCCGGCAAGAGGCATCATTGGCCTGCGAAACAAGGTACTGACTGCAACCGAAGGAGAAGCCATCATGGCACACCGTTTCAAGGCTTATATGCCCTGGAAGGGCGAAATTGTCTCCCGTCGCAACGGTTCACTGGTTGCCATGGAAACCGGTATTACCATTGCGTATGCACTGGATAAGCTTCAGGATCGCGGGCGATTTTTCGTTTCGCCTGGTGAAGAAGTATATGCCGGAATGGTGGTAGGCGAAAATAATAAGGAAGGCGATTTGTCGCTGAATGTGACCAAAACCAAAAAACTGACCAATATCCGGGCTTCCGGATCGGATGAGAAAGCAAGAATTGCCCCGGCTGTGAAATTCAGCCTCGAAGAATCACTCGAATATATCAAGGAAGATGAATACCTGGAGGTGACCCCAAAAATTTATCGCATGCGCAAAATCATGCTGGATGAGAATGACCGAAAACGGGCCGCTAAAATTGCAAATTGATTTTTATATTCTTCAGGAATTAAATTTAATAATCCTGGGTTCTTTGCACTTCATTCAAATTTGAATATTGGAGATATGTGCCGAATTAGCGTCTTTTCGATTTGACCTTTTTCTTTTTTTCCTTCGATTTGATCCTACTGCCTTCTGCTTTGCTTTGTTTGGTATCGGGCCGTGAAACTTCAACAATTAATTTGATCCCTTCAAAACTGGCATTTCTGAACGCCTTCAATACCTCTTTCTCAACCCTTTGATCAACCTCAAAAAATGAAAAATTCTTTAAAATGTCAATCCTGCCGATGGCCACATCGCGACGTTTGGTGTAATCGTTGATCAGTCCTATAATTCGTGGCGGGGTGACTTTATTTTTCGAACCCACATTGATAAAGAACCGTGAAAACGATTTGGCACGGGTAATCTCCTTTTCCTGTCTTAATCGTGGGGATTTTTCCGGAACCACGTTCAGGTCGGGAGCGTTTCTGTAATATTCCAGGAATCGGTTGAATTCAACGGATACGAACCGTTTAATAAGATCCTCCCGGCTCAGCCATGCCAGTTTTTTGTAAATTACATCCATGTATCCGGCGATCTGTGCTTCATCCACCTCAGTATTTTCCATACGATCAACCAGGTTGAACAACTGTTTTTCGCAAATATCCCTGCCCATGGGTACGGGCTTTTTTTCAAATTTTTTCCCGGTAATCCTTTCCAAATCTCTTATTTTGTTTGCCTCACGGGTATGAATGATAGAAATTGAAATCCCGCTTTTCCCCGCCCTGCCGGTCCTGCCGCTGCGGTGAATATAAACATCCAGTTCATCGGGGAGGTTATAGTTGATCACGTGTGTCAGGTCATTTACATCCAGTCCGCGGGCTGCTACGTCGGTGGCTACAAGCATTTGCAGGTGTTTGTTGCGAAACCCTTTCATGACATACTCACGTTGTGTTTGTGACAGATCGCCGTGCAAGGCATCGGCATTGTATCCGTCGTTTTTCAGCTTGTCGGCTACATCTTTGGTTTCCTGCCTTGTCCGGCAGAATACGATCCCGTATATTGCCGGGTTGATATCTGCAATTCGCTTCAATGCTTCATATCGATCTCTTGCATGTACCATATAATACAAGTGGCTAACGTTCTCAGCCCCGGTATTGCGCTTACCGGCAGTGATATCCTGTGGGTCATGCATGTAATTTCGCGCAATTTTCAATACGGCATCCGGCATGGTGGCTGAAAAAAGAAAGGTTCGCTTGTCCTTTGGAGTCGATTCGAGAATGTTATCCAGTTCTTCCTTAAATCCCATATTCAGCATTTCATCGGCTTC
>JAFGBL010000264.1 GCA_016933115.1 Bacteroidales bacterium
AAATAATAATACAAATACAATTTACCTCATGGCTTCCAGTTTTTCAATTCTTTCGTTGAGTTCCTCAATGATCTGTTGTTGTTCCTGAATTGCATTGATCAACAAATAATCAAAGGCTGAAGGATCAAAAGTATACACCATTTCACCGGGTTCAATGATTTCATCTACCCCATTTTCAATCTCCATCACCTTTTGACCCATGGCCCGTTCTTGCACCATGTATGGAGCAATGGACAGCATGTCCTGCGCCAGTATCCCTACATATCTCGTTTCCTGGTCTTTCAGCCGTGACAATTGGTTATACTGAAAAGACACCGGATTAATTTGCATAACCTTTTCAAGTCCATCGGTAAAGGGTTGTATGTTTTTCTTCAAACGTTCGTCCGAAAGGCTGGTCCAACTTCCACCGCCGGTCTTATAAGCAGTTCCAACAACTTCCAGGTCATCTTCGATATAAAGGTCTTCATCTCCGGCAGCGAAGCTAATACTTGGAATCTCCGTATCGCTCAGAATATTGGAATAATTAATATTTCCGCCTCCACAATTTATAACTCCATTCAGATAATTCCCTCTGAAATCGCCCGAACCGACAGTAGCACCATCAATAATTGCCGGTTGTGTAACATTTAAATTTCCCGAAATATCCAGGTTATATAACGGGCTGGAATTGTTGATACCAATATATCCCATCGGATCAAGGGTTATATTTCTCCCACCGTTTCCTAAAATATGAAATTTGTCGGATATATCCTCATACTCAAGTCCCCAGTTTTCAAAGTTGGGCGAATGTGAAAAAATCATTCTCGGACTATTTGCTTTACCTGAATTGAACATATACATCATAGGTTTACTGGTCGCAGAAGATTCCGGGAAATAAATCGAAGCCTGGTCATCAGTGAAAATAACATCGCCTTCTGTTCCCGAAACCTGGAATTTATCGCCGTCACCAACAGTGAATGATGAGGCAGGTGTCTGGTCACCAATGCCTACATTACCTTCATCGTAATAAATGTCGCCCCCATTCTGGGTCCAATGTGAAGTACCCGATCCACCCAGTTCAATCCAACCGGAATTGTAAAACCAAAAGCTCCCGGTATCGGAATCAAAAACCAAAAGGCCACCGGCCGGATCGCTGATGGCCGTTCTCTGGGCCGAGGTCATGCGGGGAACCAGCATCCCCTTGTCGGTACTTTTCACATCCAGCATGGCGCTCGGATCGGGACTGGAGTTGTCAGCATTGATGGCAACCTGAGAAATGGCTTCAAGTCCAGTTATTATGAATAGGATCAGGAGTAGTTTTTTCATTTTTATTGAATTTAATTAGTTATAAATTTTAATTGTCGCAATACTTATTTATTCTGCCGGATCAATCCATGCAATGGTTTCGCAGAGGTTTAATGAGTTCTACGGGTTTGCCCCTTTACCGGTTTTGTTGAATGGTTAATACCAACGCTTTTAAATCATTAAGTTGTTTTTCCAAATCATCAATCCTCACATCTCTTGCCTCTATCCCTTTTTGTTGCTCTTTTATTGCCTCGGTAAGTATCGGAATGAGTCCTGTATAATTGATGGCTTTAAATTCTACAGGTTGTTCCTTTTTTTCAGGATTTAGTTTTACCAATTCAGGAAACACGGTTTCAAGGTTTTGAGTTGTAAATCCATTTTGAATGTCGGTGGGCAGGTTCATTTCCGGAAATTCGGCTGTTTTATATTTATATGTTTTAACATCTAGTTTCATTACCTTTTCCAGCGCATTTTGTAACGGTTGTAGGTTTTCTTTCAGTTTTTCATCCGAAGGCAGGTAATTTCCTGTGCAATAAACATTACCACTAAAATAGGCAGCATAGCCTAAGGTAGTTGCATAAGCATAAAAAGCCCAGGTACCTGCAGTAGTTCCCGAAGCAATAACATTGGCAGTTGTTCCTCCGTTATAAGGGCTAACAATATATGCCGCGGTATAATCCGTTGAGTTTATATGCAAATCATATGATGGAATTGATTTAATGCCAATTCTTCCTGAAGCATTAAGATTAGAATACATACTAACCGGGCCAAAAAATGATGCAGTACCTCCTGACGCACATGCACTAATATCTCCTCCCCAATATTGTAAAAACAAAGTACTACCCGTACCATTATAACGTGCTTGTACTTCGTTAAAATCGCAAACAAGATTGTAGGTATCGGATTGACCTATCTGAAAAGAGCCCGGGGTAGCAATCCCTCCTAAACTTGTATTTGCCAGAGATAATGTTGCATCAGTAGTTGCAGTACCAATGCCAACATTACCCAAATTGTAGTAAATGCTGGAGCCATTGTTCTGCCATTGTCCGGCATTGTTTCCCACCAATGACCAGGCTGGGATTGCCGGAGTACCTGCATTATAAAATAAACCGGGACCGCCATCAGTCTGATAAATGATCAATCCGGTTGCAGGACTGGCAATGGCATTTCGTTGTGCCTGGCTCATTCGGGGTATAAGCATTCCTTTATTTGTCGCTTTCACATCCAGCATGGCGCTCGGATCGGGACTGCTGTTGTCGTTATTGATGGCTATTCCCTGAGCGTTCAAACTGCTGTCAATGGCCAATATATAAAGAACTCCGATCACAATTAATATTCGTTTCATGAGTAAAAATTTTTAAATTATTGTACCTTTAAAAAATTCGATTGAATGGGTAGCTTAATTTTAATATATAGGATCGTCCAGCAACCGGATGAATTGATTACAGTCGAAAATCCTTATTCATCAAACCGAAAATTGGTCGGTAAGCGTATCCGAAAAAAACCAGGGAAGGTTCCAATGCCGATGATGACTGTAAGTCCATTGCTGAATTAATTTTAGTTGGGAAATGTCTCGACCACAAAGTTACAGTGCAGGTAAACGGGTACTTGTTAAAATATTGTTATTTTATCAAGGGCAATAAAATAAAGAATAGCCAATAATTTGTATTAGTTGAAATTACCGGAATTTAAGCTTTTTGAGCCTTATTAATTTACATTCAGGTACTCCGATATTGCTTTGACATATTGCTCAAAGGCATCAATTCCTGCTGATGTAATTTTACAGGTAGTCAGCGGATAATTATTTCTAAAGCTTTTTTTCACCTCCAGGTAATTTGCCTCTTTCAGTTTGTTGATCTGGACACTCAGATTTCCTTTAGTAGCCCCTGTTTTTTCCAGCAGAAAATTGAACTCTGCCGACTCCACGCTGATCAGCAGGCTCAAGATGGATAACCTAAGCTGGTTATGCAACAAGGGATTAAGTTCTTTGAATTCCATTTTTACACTTCTTTGAATTTTAGCATATAACCGGGGATCAAATATGAAATTACGATCGATAATGCTGTCAATAATAATACGTTGATCGGAGCTACAAAAAAAGCAATGATGGAAATTACCCAACATGCTATTCCACCCAATAAAAGCGGCTTGAATTTAAGGATCCCTCCTGAAACAAAAGTTCCCAATCCATACAACGAAATAATCAATGGGTAGGTGGCAGTCCAATCAATTTTTTTCATACTGGTCATGATCAGGATGATCAGGATGAGGATCACAAAAGCCCACCAAAGGTACATCATGGCTTTATCGATGACAGTGATTACTTTCATCTTTTTACCCAACCGAATTCCGGCAATTACCGAGGCAATACCACCAATGGTCATGAGTACGGGCCAGGGCAGGTAGGCATATTCCCAACCAATCCGAAGCAGGATGTAGTGCGTAATGCTTGCAATTAATACCAACCACCCCCAAAGCAGGTAGAAAAAACTGTTATCCTTGAGGTTTCCTTTTGAAGCTGCGATCATTTCATGGATGATCTTTAAACTTTCTTTTTCTGTCATTGTATTCATAATAAATTATTTTTGGTTATAAATAAGTTGCAAATATAAACTTGTTTATTTTATAAACCTAAATTTTTAACAAAAATTTTTTAGAAAAAATTAATCAGGAACTGATCCTTCATAGGACTGCCTTTATTTCAGGCCAATTACGAATGATATAGGTACAACTCCAGGACGGGTCGGTACCGTTTTGAGAAAACAGCATCTGGTCCATACCCACGCTTTTGGCACCCAAAATATCCACTTCATAGTCGTCGCCAATCATCAGGCTTTCTTCGGGACCCGCTCCTGCCTTTTTTAATGCGTACAAAAAAATCTCCTTTTTCGGCTTTTTGGCTTCAGCCTCCTCGGATGTGGTCACTGTTTTGAAAAACTGGTCAAGATTATTGGCTTTTATTTTTGTGCGCTGAACCTCCTCAAATCCATTGGTAATGATATGCAGGGAATATTTCTTTTTTAAATATTTCAGGATGTCGTTCACTTCAGGGAAGAGTGCTTTTTTCAGCGGACTGATCAACAGGTAATCGCTGGCGAACCGGCCTGCAAAAGCCCTGTCATCGATGCCAAAGTGAAGCAAACTGATATGAAACCGGTGTACATTCAGGAATTTTTTTGTGATCTCTCCGTTGCGGTATTGGTCCCACAATTCAATATTATTTTTATTGTATAGATTCAGAAAAGCCTCAAAATCATGAACCCCGTTTTCTTTGAGATTGAATTTTTCAAACAATTCCAGGAATGTCTCACGGGTGCTCTTATCAAAATCGTAAAGGGTGCGGTCGAGGTCAATAAAAATGTGATTGTACTTCATAATTCAAAATTGCGGGCAAATTTAAGGAATTCACCATTAATTAAATAACCCAATGCCGGAAAATGCGATTTTACCCTATTGTTATTTACTTCGTTATAAAAACTTTTCGGCTGAAAGAACCCTTGCTTGTTAAAATCTCAAAATAATACAAGCCGTCGGACAGTCCCTTTAAATTCACTTCATGAGGCTGGCCTGAAACATCATATAAAACCTTGCAATGAACCGGTTTCCCGCTTACGTCATAAACCTTCACCCTGATAATGCTATCCGTACCAACACTTACAGCAACTATTCCCTGAGTAGGATTCGGATAAATTTTAACCGGATCCGGCACCTCTCCCTGGTTAATACCTGTCATCGAAAGTAATTTTACCTCATAAGACTGGTTGAGTAAAATCGGTTGTGTTTTTACATGTACGATTCCCATCCTGTCCACCGGGTCGTAAAACCAGCCGTCCACTGCTTGTTCGAGTTCTTCCAGTGTAGCATATTCGGTCAGCGGTTCGTCATCCAGCAATACCCCATCCGGTTTAACGTGAAAATGAACTTCAAAAAGATAGGATCGTTGCTCCGGTTTTCCTTCATAAGAACCCGCACTCACACCGACCGAAATGATCACATCGCCGCTATTCCCGAAAACAGGGCCTTCGCACTCGATCAGCGTTTTCGCAAATGCCCCGTTCCGGTATTCCCGGCTCAGGCCGTCATCTTCGTACAATTCAAACGATGAATTTCCGTGCGGGTAAACATCGAAAGTAACCGGGTCTTTGGGATACTGGTTGTCATAAAGCATTTCGGGATATATGGGTATGATCGCTCCGGCTTTAATAAAAACAGGGCATTTGGTGAGATCAGCAGCATAGTCGTTCAAAAACTGGCTACCTTCAAAAACGGTACCATCCCAGTAATCGATCCACCTGCCTTCCGGCAGGTAAATGCTGTCGCGCTCCTGAACAGCAGTATAAACAGGTGCTACCAGCATCCACTCACCACTCATAAACTGGTACTGCGTTTGTTTTCCTCTGGTTATTACATCATCAGGGAATTCAAGCACCATGGCCCTTACTGCCGGAACACCCGTTTCGTAAGCAGTGTTGCAATAAGTATACATGTAAGGTGTGAGCCTCATTTTAAGTTTCAGGTAGGTCCGGCTTATATCCATCACTGTAGTTCCGTAATTCCAGGGGTGTTTATCGCTGGGTGCCCAGCCCGACATGGCATAGAAAACCGGAATAAAGGTTTTCCATTGAATATCACGTGCATAACTCGCCCCACTGCCTCCAAAAATACCATCGAGGTCGGAAGAGGCTAAATTATATCCTGATAATCCCGAACCGATGATTGTTGGGATATGAAAGCGGACATATTCAAACCCTCCGCTTTGGTCTCCTGACCAAATAACAGAATAACGTTGTGTTCCTGCCCATCCGCACACCGACCATACGAACCCGCGTTCTTCGCAATTGTCTTCGATCCCGCTGTAAGCCTGCTTGCATGCATTCAGGGCATTAAGGTAACCTGAACCCACCCAGGCCACATCCAGCTTACAGGCCCTTGTTCCGGCGGTACCAACCTCCCACTCTATTTGGCTCACACCGTTTTCCGTCCACAGACCGGTATAAAATCCACGGTTGTGCAGTTCCTCAACCACATAAGGCAGTTCGGTGTATCCGCAGCCATATCCGTCATTTGGCAGTATCCATCCGCCGGGCAGGTCATTATCGCGGTATAGGTCAGCCACCAATTCGATCACATCCGGAGTGGTCTGGCCACCGGTATTGTAACAATCGGCATCCCCCAGTTCAAGCCCCCAGCGGGGTGGCAGGATAGTCCTCCCGGTGAGTTCAGTGTATCCATCCAGAATTTCTTTTAATGAAGGACCGAAAAAGTAAAAACAATCAAACCGGTTTTCCCAATGGCTCAAAGAGGTTAAATCTTCGTTTCTATAATCATACTCACCGGGTGAAAAGGTATTGCGGAAAGCTCCATAGCCATTTGTGCTCATGTAAAACGGAACGGGGTTAGGCACTGCACCGTCATCCCAGTTTTCGGTCTCCTTTGAAATTTTGATTTTAGTTCCCTTGTGCGAAAAGTAGCCGTTTTGCATACCTCCGCCATAAAAATATTCCCCCGGTTGGCCTTCCAGGTACTGAAAAGTCCGGTTCCCATAATCAAGACTTTGGTGCTCCTGCCAGATCAGCGTTTGGTTATCATTTTCATATAATGCAAATTTCAAAGGGCTTTTATATGTCCTAAGGGCAAGTACGCCGGTCGAAATGAGATAATAGTCTCCTTCGTCTGCCCAGTTGATGTCGATCAAAGGAAAATCATAGCTAACCACGATATGGTCACCGGCGGGATTCGAAAAATTACCGTTGGGCGCCAGCCAGATGCGGAACATATCATCCTTGTAAAATATCACCCTCACTTTGGCTGATCCACAGGTAATAAGAACGGTATTCGTATCCACACTGATATTGGAAATATTCCCAATCACCGTCGACATGCTGACCAGCGTTTTAGTGAGGGTATCGTTGTTCATGTTTTCATCGTTGGAAAGGGAAGTAAAAAACTTAAAATTATAGCTCCCGGAAGTGTTCATGTTCACCTGCTGGAACTCAATATCAATGGTTTGATTGGATTGAAGGGGTGTCGAACCTGCAGGAACAGTAATGGTTTCCTGTAGAATTCCGCCCAGGGTATAAGCCACGTTAAAATCCTCTGTAATATCCTCAAACCCGAAATTTTTAACCTGAATAATAAGTGGTTCCGACCAGGAGTAGTTGTCGGGTGAATTTTCCGGAGCCACCAGTTTGGATACACCGGCATCATGATCCGTATCGATGTAATAAACCGCACCATAAATAGTACCGTGCAAACTGCCTTTGGAATCATAACAAGTGTTGCCCGAACCCTCATCAAATTTGTAATAATGCTGCAAATTGTCATAATTGGGATGAGTTGGATCGACCGGCTGATTGGCATATTGTCCGATCACATCTTCAGTCAGTACGATGTCCCATATCCTCAGTTCATCAATTTTGGCTTTCATGGAAGCATCGTTGGTGTTCTTACTGATCCATTTCATGGGGAAATTAATGGATGCATTTACCGAACTGTTTAACGCGCCATTCACATAAAGCTTGGTTACCGATCCATTGTTTGTAATGCTCAGTTGTACCCATACACCAATAGGGAGGATATAATTGAAATACCAGTCCATTACACCTGAATGGGTAAAGCCGACTTTGGTTCCCCAATACTGTTCGATCCGTATACCGCTGTTTCCATCAGTACCTGTGAGGAGATGCTGGTAATTGTCGGTCTCATTTTTATTGACCATGACCTCCACACTCCAGGGAGGTGCGAAATCGGCTCCGTTAATTGCGACATAATCTCCCTCACCGTTGAAATCGAGTGAGTATTGGGAGTGTACTGAAAAGGAAAAGATGTAAATGAATACGGTCAAAACCAGCTTCCCCATTGATTGTGTACCAAACCTGATCATTTTGTTGTATTTATAGGATGATTGGTAAATCTACAAAAATAATTAATCGTTTACATGTTTACAAACCTGATTAATTGATAAATTTTTCAGGGTAAATAATTATCCGGTAATATGTTGCATTGAGTTTTGAAAATGATTATATTTGCAATACTTTTTTGTAACTGACTGATTAAGGAAATTGTTTCTGCATCCAAAAACTAATTTTTATTATTCTGATTCATTGAACATTTTTTTAACGTGAAATTTAATATTCTTCCGGTCATCATTTTCTATTTATTATCCGTATTTATTATCGGTTGCAGCCAATACGATCGCAATGAAATTATTGATCTCACGATTTTAGCTGATGGTGTTACAGAAATGAATAATCCTGTAAAAATGGAGTTTATTGCTGAAATTCTGTTGGACAGGTTCGAGAACATAGGTATTCCTCAAAAGAAAGTTGAGATAGAGGTAGATGGCAATTTAATTCATCTCAGGATTAATAGCAATAAAAGCAGGAAAACCATAGAGAAATTAGCGTGCAGCCGCGGCAGGCTTGAATTTTGGGAAACTTACAATTTCAGTGAAGTTTATGAAAACTTTATTGATGCGAACCGGCATTTGTCTGAGATTGAAAGTAAAAAAAATAATCAAGTCAAAGAACAAGCAAGGCCGGTGAAGGTTAAAGAAAAGGCAGAATCTGTCCCCAATGATGAAATGACCCTACTTGAAGAACTGGAACAAAATGGGTTTTACGATCAACCTCAAAATTTTGCTTTGGAAGAATATAATGCTCAATATCCGTTATTTTCAATTTTATTTCCTAATATCCAGGTCCAAAACGGGCAATATTTTCCTGCGAAGATGGCAACAGTTGGTTATTCCAATATTTCCGACACCTCCAGTGTGAACCGGTTACTGAATCAATGCAAGGAATTTTTCCCGGCCGATATGAAGTTTATTTGGATGAATGAGCCCAAAATAAATGTTGAAAATGTTCTCGAACTTCTGGCCGTCAAAATCTCGGACAAGGAATGGCGCAAGGTGCTGAATGAAAATGCTATTGTGGAAGCCGGTCAGGGATTTGATAGTGACGGTAAACCAATTTTACATCTA
This sequence comes from Bacteroidales bacterium, assembly GCA_016933115.1. GTDB lineage: Bacteria > Bacteroidota > Bacteroidia > Bacteroidales > JAADJA01 > JAADJA01. The sequence continues at coordinate 9,266 of JAFGBL010000264.1, forward strand.
AAAATGAATGAAATAGCGACAAAACAATGGGAAATAATGACCACAGAAAATATTGGTCGCCAAATTGCCATTGTCATTGATGACTATGTTTACATGGCTCCAAATGTTTATGCACCGGTTGAAGACGGGAATTCTACTATTTCAAGTTTAACCCTGGAGGAAGCAAAGTTTCTTGCACAAATCCTTAAATCCCCGGCTTTGCCTTGCAAGTTGAGAATAGTAAAAGAGTAATCTAATTTTTGTTATTATTTTAAACCTATTTAATACAAACCAATTACTAACTAAACAACAGGAGGTCAAAATGAAAAAAACAACCAAAACCTTACAGATTGCAATTATCTTTTGTTTGCTGGCTTTACAGATACAGGCACAATATGGCTGGGAACAACAAAATAGTGGCACAACTGAAATACTCCAATCCCTTGATTTTACTGACGAATTAACCGGATGGGCTGCGGGACTGGGGGGTACAATACTGAAAACCAGTGACGGTGGACAAAACTGGAGTGACCAAAACAGCGGTACTAGTGAGAATCTGTTCTCATTATGTTTTGTTAACTCTATGAAAGGATGGGCTGTTGGAGAAAACAGTACCATCATATTTACGGTTGATGGAGGTTCCAACTGGAATACCCAAAGCAGCACAACAACTGATAATTTTACTTCGGTCAATTTTGTGGATGAAAATAACGGATGGATAGTGGGAACCAACAATGGTGCAATCCACACTTCTGACGGAGGCACGAATTGGGAGCCAATAGGTATTTTGCCAAGTTTAATGAAATCGGTATTTTTTATCAATCTAACCCATGGTTGGGCTTGTGGAAATATGGGGAGCATATACCACACAACCGATGGGGGTGAAACCTGGCAATTCCAGGACCCGGGAACTTATGAAGGATTCTTTGAGATTTATTTTATCAATGAAAACAAAGGCTGGGCAGTTGGAAGTGGGGGAATTACGGCCTGGACGATTGACGGAGGAGATAACTGGAACCTGGTGTTAAGTCCTACTTCAAATTTTCTTTATTCACTCTATTTTGTAAATGAAATAACCGGTTGGGTGGCCGGTCGATTTGGAACCATTATGCGTACTGACGATGGTGGAATGAGTTGGGGACTGCAAAGTACAAATAGTGGATCTGACCTATATGGAATATGCATGGCGAACGAATATGATGGATGGGCTGTGGGCGGTGATGGAAATATTCTACATACCCAAACAGGTGGCCTGGTTGGAATAAAAATATACCCAATTGATACTGATCAATCAATTAATCTTAATTCGTATCCCAATCCTTTCGCGGAAAGCACCACAATTGTGTTTGAAATCCCTCCAAATGAAACATTTCAACAACCTATCAAAATTGAAATTTTTGATTTGAAGGGAAAGATGGTAGAAACAATTTACAGGGGCACACTTAAACCAGGCAAATATGAGTTGAAATGGGATGGAAAAGGTATGAAAGGGAATTCTGTTGTTCCAGGTCAATATCTGGTCAATATTCTATATGGAGCCGAATCCATGACACGAAAGATCACCAAAACGGATTAGATACGGTCATTTTTTAGTCAAACCTAATTAACTGATTTACTTAGCATTGTTGTCGTATTGTAAATTTTTTTACTAAAATACTTGACATTGCTGCCTATAATTTTGTACTATTGTGATATCATTTTAATATCATTATAAATTTTATAACCATGAAACAAGAAAAAAATTATTCAGCTTTATCAGGGTACCTGGCCCTCTTCCTCGACATTGTATTTATTATCGGAGCCATATTGGTCCTGATTTTTATCCCGGCTATCAGTTTTAAAATTACCGCCGGAATTGTATTGTTAATAGCCCTGTTTTGTATTGGAGGATTTGTTATTATTAACCCCAATGAATCGAGTGTTTTGGTACTCTTTGGAGCCTACAAGGGAACCATTAAGGAAAATGGATTCTGGTGGGTAAATCCCTTTTTTGTAAAGAAAAGAATTTCACTACGTGCCCGCAACCTCGACAGTGAACCGATCAAAGTAAATGACAAGATCGGGAACCCGGTGATGATCGGCGTGGTGTTGGTGTGGAAAGTAGAAAACACTTTTAAAGCTGCTTTTGAAGTGGATGATTTTGAACATTTCGTCACCATCCAAAGTGAAGCTGCCGTGCGAAAAATGGCTGGCGAATTCCCCTATGACAACCTTGAGGATGAAGATGCTAAGATCACCTTGCGGGGCGGAAAAGAAGAAGTAAATGGTCTGCTTGAAGATGAAATAACCGAAAGGCTTGCTATTGCGGGAATAAAAGTCATTGAAGCACGGATAAACTACCTCGCTTATGCCCAGGAGATTGCCAGTGCAATGCTCAAACGGCAGCAAGCTACGGCCATTGTTGCCGCCAGGTTTAAAATAGTAGAAGGTGCTGTAAGTATGGTTCAAATGGCACTGGAGGAATTGTCGCAAAAGGAAATTGTTGAACTTGATGAAGATAAAAAAGCCTCGATGGTCAGCAACCTGATGGTTGTTTTGTGCTCTGACAAGGATGCTACACCGGTGGTGAATACGGGGACTTTGTATCAGTAAGGTGGAAGTTGGTCATTAGTCATTAGTACATGTCAGTCTATAAACTGTTTATGTAAAACTAAAAAACCTGAAAAATCAATAATATGGATCTAAATGAATTTAAGGTATATAAAATGGCTATGGATATCGGTGAGGAGGTTTGGAATATTGTTATTCATTGGGATTATTTTGCAAAAGATACGATTGGAAAACAATTGGTTCGAGCCATTGATTCCGTTGCTGCAAATTTGAGTGAAGGTTTCGGCAGATATCATTATCGTGAAGCCAAGCACTTTTCCTATTATTCACGAGGATCTCTTTACGAATCCAATACATGGATCACAAAAGCCTGTAACAGAAAACTGATCGACAAGGATAAATATGAGCATTTCAGCAGCTCTATTGAAATAATTGGCAAAATGTTAAATAAATACATCAAATCGATCGGAAAACTACCAAACCAATGACCAGTGACTATGACAAATGACTATTGACAAATGACCAATGACCAATGACCAATAACAAATGACTAAAATTCGGACTTAAAAAAACTGGTTTCAAAAAAAATGAATAAAATACTTTTCAAAGAAGAGCAGAAACAAAAATACCCATGGATTTGGATGATTTTATTTCCGTTGATGGGTCTGCTGTTATATTTTTTTAGTTGGAAAGAGAATGATGGAATTTTAAATCCGCAAAAAGAGGACGATGCTTTGGGATTGATTATTGTCGGCATTTCCCTTTTTGTAATGATGGTAGTATTGACTTTGCTGTTCTACAAAATGCACCTGAAGTTAGAAATCAAGACGGATGGCATTCATTTCAAGTACCCCCCCTTTATCAATAAGGAGAAATTTATTCCCAAAGAAACAATCGACCGTTATGTAGTCAGGAAATACAACCCTAACAGGGAATACGGTGGTCATGGTGTCAAAAAGAGATTGATCAAAAATATGGGCAGGGCATATACGGTTTATGGCAAAACAGGTCTACAACTCTATTTAAAAAACGGTGAAAAGGTTTTGATCGGAACCCAGCGCAAGGAACCCATCCTGCACGCAATGGATAAAATGATAAACACTGATTAAGGAGGAATAAAATGCCGAAGAAAAAACCATTTGTACTCAGAATAGACCCGGAGGTTCTGGCTGCCATTGAAAAATGGGCTGCCGATGAGTTTCGGAGTACCAATGGTCAGTTGGAATGGATCATAAACAAAGCCCTCAAAGAGGCAGGCCGAGTAAAAAAGGATAACCAATAAATTCTTAACAATTAAAATTCAAATTGGGTAAGATCAATTTCGCAGGTTTAATTTTCATTAAAAAGAAATTTATTCTCATATTTGTAGTAGCAAAATGAGGAATTTGCAATGCCCACCAACCTGCCACCGGAAGCTTTTGAGGCGGAACGGAAATACAGGGAAGCAACAACCGTTTCGGATAAGGTTAAATACCTTGAGGAATACATCAGTGCAATACCAAAGCATAAAGGGACGGATAAGCTCAGGGCCGACTTACGCAGAAAACTCTCCAAACTGAAAAGTGAAGGTAATAAATCGAAAAAACAAGGTAGCCGGCAGGAGACTGCTTTCCAGATTTCCAGGGAGGGTGACGGGCAGGTGGCGGTCACTGGGCTTACCAATGTGGGTAAATCTTCACTTGTTTCCATCCTGACCAATGCCCGCCCCAAAGTTTTCGAAGCACCTTACACTACCTGGGAACCCACTCCGGGAATGATGGAATATGAGAATATCAAAATCCAATTGATCGACACGCCGCCATTGAACCGCGATTATGTAAACCCCGAATTATTTGAACTGATCAAGAAAAGTGATGTCATTCTATTAATGGTCGACCTGAAGGCAGATCCTTTTAAACAACTGGAGGAGGGTGTGAAAATTTTAGAAGAACATCGCATCGCTCCTGTCCGGCTTAAAGGCAAATATCCTTCTGATGCCCGGATGATCTTCATCCCGTTCCTGGTGTTGGCCAATAAATGTGATGATCAGACCCAGGAAGAAGATTTCAGGATATTTGGGGAATTGCTGGATGACAACTGGCCTTCGATGCCTATATCTGCCAGCACCGGTTATAACCTTGAAAAAATGAAGGAAATCATTTTCAGGAAGCTTAACATCATTCGCATTTATTCCAAACCGCACGGGAAAGAGCCCGACATGTCGGCACCTTTCGTTTTGAAAACGGGATCCAATGTCGAAGATTTCGCAGCAAAGGTTCACCGGGATTTTTTAAAAACACTCAAAACCGCTCACGTTTGGGGGAAGGATGTATATGATGGCCAGCTGGTGGCAAGGGATCATATCCTCAATGATGGAGATATTGTGGAGTTATGTATTTAAAATTAATGCATTGAATTTCATGAATTAATTACATTTGCTATTCATCCTTAAAGTAATTTATCCGTAAAAATGTCAGAAAACAAGGAGGTTGTCGTCAGGGTTTCTCAGCTTTCTAAAAAATTTGGGGCATTTACAGCCGTTGACCATGTGAGTTTTGATATTTATAAAGGTGAAATATTCGGGTTTTTAGGTCCAAATGGAGCTGGTAAAACCACCTCAATCAACATGATTTGCGGCATCCTCCCCCCCTCTTCAGGAGAAATATCCTTTAATGGAAATAAAATCGGAACCACGGGTTCATTAAAAAACAAAATAGGCATTTGCCCGCAGGAAAATATTCACTGGGATAAGCTCACTTGTTTTGAGCAACTTGTATTCATGGGAAACATGTATGATTTGCCTCCCGGGACAGCCAGGGAAAATGCAAACCGGCTGCTTGAATTTCTGGGTTTAATTGAAAAATCCGGGGTACTTGCCCGGAAACTATCGGGAGGAATGAAAAGAAGGCTCAATATCGCACTGGCATTGATCCACGATCCTGAAATTTTGGTCCTGGACGAACCGGAAGCCGGACTGGACCCACAAAGCCGGGTATTGGTAAGGGATTTCATCAAATCATTGGCCCGTGAAAAAACCATCATCCTTACCACCCACAACATGGATGAAGCTGACCGTTTATCGGATCGTGTAGCCATTATGGATCACGGAAAACTGCTGATGATCGACACACCACAAAAACTGAAGCAATCAATTGGAGAAGGCGATGTGATGGTACTTGAACTCGATAGGGAACCTAAGGATGTTATCTCCATAAAAGAAAATTTGTGCAAAATCTGTAAAGATGTAAATGTCTCCAATTCAACACTTCGTTTTCACGGCAATAACCTGATGGAGAGCGTTCCAAAAATTACGAGAAACATCGGAGAAATGGGCTATAGCATACTTAAAATGACTTTAAGGGAAAATACGCTGGAAGATGTTTTTATTCATTTAACGGGAAATAAACTTCGGGAATGAGAATCTGGAAAGTATTTACGAAAAGCCTGAAAGAGCAAATCCGGAATTTCTGGATTTTAGTTCTCGCGGTATCCATGGCCCCGTTTTTTGTTGGCATATATTATTTGATTATCGAAGCATCGCAGCCACAATATGATATTATTTTTGTGAGTAAAGACAAAGGAACCGTTTTTTATCAGGATCAGGTCAATTTCGGGCAGGTTTTCATCGATTCACTTTTAAACATCAAACAGGACACTTTCCAGATTCCGATAAAGCTTACTAGCGCTGCAACAAGGGAGGAAGGGATTGAATATCTTACCGATAAAAAAGCGGATGCCCTGGTCGTCTTTCCTGAAGATTTTTCTGTCAATCTTAGCCTTATATTAATGGGATCGGACAGTACTCAGGTTCAGGTTGAGTTCATAGGTGATCTCACCAATATTTATTACCTGGTAAGTGCGGTATGGGCCGGAGAAATTTTGAACAGCGCCCTGGCTGAAGTTACCCAAAGACCGGGCCTGGTAAAAATTGTGGAAACAGGGTTGGGGAGTTCAGCCAGCATCAACGATTTTGACATGATGGTTCCGGGGCTGTTGATCCTCGGGTTGATCATGCTGATGTTTTCAGCGACGATAGCCTTTATTTCCGAAGTAGAACACAAAACCATCCTCCGTCTGAAATTATCCAGGCTCAGAGCCATAGAATTCCTCACAGGAGTGAGCATTTTCCAGATTTTTGTTGGTATTTTCTCCATTTTATTGACCCTGGTAACCGCCATAGCTTTAGGGTTCAGTTATTCAGGATCCTTGTGGATTGTAATTCTTGTTGCAATATTAACCAGCGTTTCCATCATTGCTTTCAGCCTCATCCTGGGAGCAGTGACTAAAACGGTGAATGAAATCCTGGTAGTTGGCAATTTCCCGATGTTTTTATTCATGTTTTTTACGGGAGCTGCTTTCCCGATGGAAGGAAAAGAAATTTTTTCAATTGCAGGTTATCCGGTATCACTTCAAGGGCTGATGTCACCGACGCATGCCATACATGCTTTAAAAAAAGTGATGATCATGAATTTGGAATTCCGCGATGTTATTCCTGAAATAGTTGCTTTACTGATCCTGACGCTAATCTATTTTATAATCGGAGTTTGGGCTTTTCAAAGAAGACATATGAGGGTAGGGTAAAATTCCCAATGATAAAGTTCAAAAAACAATCAAATTCAAAATTAGAAATTCAAAAAAACAAAACCAGCCTTCGACTGACTGGTTATGATTTTGCGGAGAGTGAGGGATTCGAACCCTCGGACCACATAAAGCGGTCAACAGTTTTCGAGACTGCCCCGTTCGACCACTCCGGCAACTCTCCAAAACGGCAAAATTAATAAAATGCGAATAAAAAAATAACTTAAGTTTTGAACTTAAAAAGTATTTAAATCATTATTGGTTTACGCTGCATCAATCCTATTTAAGAAAGTCAATAGCCATTACAGTGACTTTGCTCCTTATAATTTCACATATTGATTCAGCAGGAACCAGGACTCTTCAACTACAAAAATGGGAAGAGACTTTTATGGATAACAAAAATTTCCAAAAAGGTTGTTTCCCAACCTACCGGAATTAAATTAAAATTGTTTTTACCTATTTCCATTTATAATTAATGCACAAATTGACAACTTGCATTAACTTCCTACGCCGAAAGTTGTTATATCTAAAGATCTGATATTAATTTTTATTTGTTTCTGATAATTAACCATTTATTGACAACTAAATTTTACCACAATGATTGACACTACCAAAATAACCTCCGGTTTTGATGTTGAGTTCCAACTCGGGGCCAGGTGGTTTCTGACAGCCCTGCGAGGATTAAATGAGCGGGGGTTACTGATTCAACCGGGATCAATTCCCTTTGTTGCAGACGATGCCGTGATCACTATCGATTCTGTTGAAATAATTTTTACGCCTGCCGACAGGGATCTCAGAATTGATGTGACCATTGGTGATTCACTTTCTATTCCTATTCTGGCTTCAGTACAGCTATCAGAAGACGGAAAGAACCTGATTCTGAGCAATAGTATAAATGCTGATACGACTACTGTTCCTTTCGATGCCCTGAGCGGCCTTGCCGCGCCCCCGAAAATAGTGAAACTCAGGGGTGATGAAAATACCGAAAGTGTTTTGTGTGTCCTTGCAAATATGGACATCAGGGCAAGCAGTCAACGTGCAAATCCTTTGCCGGCCGGTGAACACATGCCAAGAGGCAATCCGGATGATGCACAGGCTTTTTTACCTTTGGGAAAGGACATGACCCTGGGTGTTTCAAAGGAAACGTTACAACGTTTTGCCAATGACATCTGGCACAGCCAGCTCACCGATGATCAAGGCAGGCACCCTTTCCCCGATGCCGAAAACGAACAGGGAACATGGAGATCGGTTTCCATGGCTGCACACGGTAATAAAATCAGGGTGACACTGAAAGCCAAGGCAAATGTCGATTCACCCGTCATTGATCTTATTCCCGATCCCGATATCACGGTAACTGTCGATCTTACGCCTAAGATTGACAACGGAAAACTTACTTTCGAGATTACGTCGGACGCCAATATTGATTTTGGTATTCTGGGTGATCTTTTAGCTGCTTTAGTTGGTGGAATCATCGGATTTGTGATTGGCCTCTTTACGGGTAACCCGATTGGAGGGGCAATTGCCGGGGCGGTTGCAGGAATAGTTATACTTGAAGTTACCGAGGTGATCATTGGGGGTATCATTGCAAAGGAGATTCAGGCCAAGATTGACGGGCAACCGCTAACACAATTCTACAGATGCAAAAATGATGTAGTTCATCTGGCTACGAAACGCAACCAGGGCCAGGGGCTGAACCTCGGATTTCTCGATTCTTTGCCTTCCTCCATACCCATTTTTACCGACAATCCCGATCCGCTCCACAAAAGATTCATCCTGATAAATCATTTGTTTGATGGAGTAACTCTAAATTCAGGGGGGTTTGCGGCCGAAGGGGCAACTGCTATCGGTGAAAAGTATTCACCCGAAAATGCTTCTCTTGTGGATAAAGTAATACAGGACGAAAACCTGACAGAACTCATTTACAGGGCGGAAGACGGAACCATTGTCAATCTTCCCATACAGGAGGCCATCTCCAGGGCTGATTCGGATGATGTACCCGAACCGCTCAATGTTATAGCATCAAGCAGCCAGGATCTGGTTCAAAGAAAAAAGGACGGAAAAATACCCATTGCCTGTATGCATCCCGTAGCTATTCACAGGGAGAAAACCATTGTAACCGGTATCCGTTTTGGTACCGGGCTGGAGTTACAGGCATCCGAAACCATCATGTTACAGGATGCCGGCGTTCTGATACTGCCAAACATGCAACTCATTCACCCATCGAATGCCCGTCCATATTACCGTGCACCGGCGGATGATACTACAGAGAATAACTTTGAGAGTTTGCCGGAATTTTAGGTCAACTCATATTCTGTTCGTAATTTGTACTATTTTAACCCGGAAACAGGATATTTTTATTTCAGATTCTCATCAAAATACATCCTGATCTTTTCGTAAAGATGCATCCGGTCCTTGCCCCTGACATTGTGCGGATGACCGGGGTAAACGAAATAATCAACATGCTTTTGCTCGTCCACGCATTTTTTAATGAAGGTGAGGCTGTTCTGCCAAACGACCGTAGGATCCATGGTGCCATGAAAAATCATGAGCTTTCCTTCCAGTTGATCCACATAATTGAGTAAACAGGCATTCTCATATCCCTCAGGATTATCTTTTGGGGTATCCATATAACGCTCGCCGTACATTATTTCGTAATATTTCCAGTCGATCACAGGCCCGCCGGCAGTTGCGACCTTAAAAACACCCGGATGTTTCAAAATCATTGAAATGGTCATAAATCCGCCGTAACTCCAGCCATCGACACCGATGCGATCAGGGTCGACAAAATCGAGGGATTTCAGGTATTCCACCCCTTTCATCTGGTCGGCAACTTCCAGTGTTCCCAGGTTCCTGAAAATGGTCTGTTCGAATTCCAGTCCGCGATTGGCAGTACCCCGGTTATCCATGGTAAACACCACATAACTCTGCTGGGCCATATAATTTTGGAACAGACCGGCAGCACCCAACCAGGAATCATTGACCAGTTGGGAATGGGGACCGCCATAGACATATAAGAATACAGGGTATTTTTTCCCTTCTTCAAAATCAGCCGGTTTGATCAGCCGGCAGTACAGATCGGTACCGTCATCGGCTTTAATAGTAAATATGGACGTTTCACCAAGCTTATAATCTTTAAGCGGATCAACATTTTCCCGGATTACGTATTCCACAGCACCTTTGGCATTCAGCACCTTGTATTCACTCGCCACATCCGTACTGCTATAGCTGTCGAGGATGTATTGACCTGAATGACTTACAATCGCTTTGTGTGTCCCGTGATCAGGGCTCAAACGAAAAATTTTACCCGTTTTGATTTCCAGTTTGTAAATGTTTTGTTGGATGGGGCTGTCTTTAGTCGCCAGGAAAAAGATATTTTTTCCCTTTTCATCCTCCCCCAGGTAATCCGTTACGACCCACTCCCCGCCTGTCAATTGCTGTAACATTTGTCCATCTGTATTGTAAAGGTACATATGCTGAAAACCGTTGCGCTCTGAAAACCAGATAAACTTTGTGGGATCGGAATTCAGGAAAAATAGCGGGTGCTCGGGTTCCACGTAATTGTCATTTTTCTCCTCAAACAGGGTAGAAATCAATTCGCCGGTACTTACATCATATTTGTTCAGCTTCAAGTGATTCTGATCCCGGTTCAGGATAGCTATATAAATGAATTTTTCGGTAAGATCCCAGGTAACACAGGTAAGATAATGAACCTTTGGCAAACCGGTCTTCATATAAACGGTTTTCTGTGATTGCAGGTTATAAATTCCAATTGTTACCTCTTCACTGGTCATTCCGGCCATAGGGTATTTGATATTTTCCACTTCGGCTATCCGTTTGTCAATATCCACGAGGGGATAATCGGTTACCATGGTTTCGTCTTTCCGGTAAAAAGCAAGGTAATTTTCCTCGGGTGACCAAAACGTTCCTTTATTGATCCCAAATTCATTGCGGTGAACACTTTGCCCATTCACAATGCCTTTATCCTCATCATTGGTAACTTGGATCTGATCATTTGAAACTGCAATAAACAAATTGTTATCTATGGTGTAGGCAATGTAATTGCTTTTATCACAAATATCCCTGTTTTCGGCTTCTTCCGGAAATTCATTTACCTTTTGCAAGCTTCGGGTGATCACATTATAAGTGAAAAGATTTTGCTTATGTTCAAACCTGAAAATGTTTTCATCGACAAAACTGATTTTGGGAAAACGTCGAACTGAATCCTCTCCCAGGTCAGTCAATCCAGCATTCAGGTCATCAAGTTTGGTGATGGACTGAAAATCTTTGGAAGTGGCTTTGCCTTTTAATAATTCATCATTTTCAATATAAGCGTAGTTATCGCTTGTACCCATCCATTGGAGCTGATTCAGCCTTTTGGGCAAAACCTCCCGGTTCAGATAAACTGCATCTTCAAGTGTGAGCTGCTTGTCCTGGCCCCACAATCCGGAAGATAATAGCAATAAAGAAAAAAAAGCAAATAGCCTAAATTTAATTAATGTTGTCATCGTCTACAATTGTATTTTGATAATTGCAAATTAAAGGAAAAATAACCTGATTGGCTCTCGTAATGGAAAATTTAATCGGTTATTTGGTAAAGTGAAACTGGCAAACCATCAAAAAGTATAAGCAACCGCAGCAATTTGCTCGAGCAGTGCAGGTTGGTCCTCAATGGCATTGCCTACAACAATCAGGTCGGCTCCGGCTCTGAATTTTTCAGATGCATCTTTGGATGAACGGATGCCTCCACCAATGACAAGCGGGACAGAAATATTTTCCCTGACTTTTTCGATCATGGTATTTGAAATAGAATATTGAGCACCGCTACCGCCATCCATGTAAATGAGCTTAAAACCCAGCATTTCACCGGCCATGGCCGTAGTTACAGCTATTTCAGTTTTATCGTGAGGAATGGGCATGGAATTACTCATATAAGATGCGGTAGTTGGTCGTCCGCTGTCTATAATCATATACCCGGTCGGAAGTATTTCGAGGCCGCTCTTTTTCAGGTAGGGTGCAGCGATAACATGTTTTCCGATTAAAAGTTCAGGGTTCCTGCCCGAGATCAGGGACAACAAAAGGATCCCATCAGCCCTTGAGTTGATCTGCATCACATCGCCCGGGAAAATAATGACCGGTATGTCACTATGGTCTTTAATGATCTTCAGCGTTTGATCCAGGTTATCCTCAGCCAGTAAACTGCCTCCAACCAGCAAATACGACACCATCGCTTTCTGGGCCATGGTTGCAAGGTCGATAAGCCGTGTACCGTTATATTTGTCAGGATCAACAAGTACAGCGAACTTTTTTTTGTTATCAGCTAAGGAAGAATAAAGATTCATATGCCCATTCTCAAGTGGAACGAGTTGCAAAAATAAGTTAAAGTTATAAAACTATCAAAAAAACTGATAAAAACAAAAGGCAACGATTTACAGTTTAACCATTTTCGTTGCCAATTGCATGAATATAAATATTTTAACGATTGAAGCTTAATCTTCAAGTGAAGCCAGAAAACGTTCAGCTTCCAGGGCTGCCATGCAACCAGTCCCGGCTGCTGTTACTGCCTGCCTGTAAACATGATCCTGTACATCTCCCGCTGCAAAAACACCTGGAATTTCTGTCGCTGTTGAATCGGGTTTGGTTATCAGGTAACCTGTTTCGTCCATTTTCAATTGACCTTTGAAAAGCTCCGTATTCGGCTTATGTCCAATGGCGACAAAAAATCCATCAATAGGTACTCTTTTCTCTTCACCTGTCAGCACGTTGGTGAGGGTTACCCCCGTTACTTTTTTTGCGAAACCCTCTGTCTCTCCGGTAATTTCTTTTGGAACATGATTCCAGATAACTTCAATGTTTTTGGTATTGAACACCCTTTTCTGCATGACCTTGGAGGCCCGAAGCTCATCCCTCCGGTGAACCAAATAAACTTTTTTACACAATTTGGCAAGGTAAGTGGCTTCTTCGGCGGCTGTATCGCCACCACCAACTACAACCACATCCTTTCCACGATAAAAATATCCGTCACAGGTTGCACAGGCCGATACTCCATACCCGTTATATTCCGATTCGGAAGGCAGCCCCAGCCACCTGGCAGTTGCACCGGTTGAAATGATAACGGTTTCCGCTTCAATGGTTTTCCCGTCATCGGCTTTGGCAATAAACGGTCTTTTCGACAGATCGATATCGGTGATCATACCCCAACGGATATCGGCATCGAACCTTTCGGCTTGTTTTTTAAAGTCCTCCATCATTTCGGGCCCCATAGTTCCTTCGGGATATCCGGGATAATTTTCCACTTCGGTCGTGGTTGTCAATTGTCCGCCGGGTTGGAGCCCCTGGTACATCATGGGTTTTAAATCAGCCCTTGCTGCATAAATGGCAGCGGTATATCCGGCAGGCCCCGATCCAATGATCAGGCATTGGGTTTTTTCAGTATTTTCACTCATTGTTTATTTTGATTTTAATTATTCTGATAAAAAGTCAACAAATTTATATAAGATTGTCCGATCTGATCGAAAAATATGCCAGCCGGAACTTTGCTGAATGATTGGCCTTATTTATATAAGTTTCTAAATAATGACTGACAAGATGGCGAGGTAGATTGGAATTATTTAATTTGTTGGGGTACTATAAAATTTAGAGGGTCAAATCAATCTTATTTTACCGATATAAATTCTCCAAAGGAAGCACATTTTGATCTCGATAAGAATGCTTATCTTTTATGATCCTTGAAACAGTTTTTCATTCTGCTATTTTTACGTTCGATTAAATGTTTAGGGTTTTCGAAATTTTAATACTTTTGCAACCGCTTTTTCAATAAAGAAAACCGAATTGTTCGGGATTTGGCTTTTGATCCCAAAAATTTACGGGATTGGAGTATCACAATCGGGGTGTAGCGCAGTCTGGTTAGCGCGCTTGACTGGGGGTCAAGAGGTCGGGAGTTCAAATCTCCCCACTCCGACTTAAAAATGAGGCAGTTACATAAATTAAAGATGTAGCTGCTTTTTTATTTGCATACAATTTGACATACAAATTATCACTCGTAACCGACTAAATTCTAAAACCGGTAAATTTTATTCTGTATAACCAATAAACAGGGCATTGATTTTTCATTTTTCAATTTGACCTCCCCCCATATCTGTGACAAATAAGGCCAACTGTAGCTTTCCATCAGGAGATCCTCCTGCAATCTGATATCCGCGCTTATTACTTCTTTTAAATGAAATTGTCAAAGTGGGCCTTTCAGACATCTTCAGCTTTAAAACCGATATCCGATATTCATGCTCATGGCCGGTCCGGGAAACCATTTGGAACCGGAATCATACTCCTTGTTGTAAATTTCATTTTCAGTTGTGTAGCCCGGTTTTTTGTCAACAGAATTACTATTGATATATTGAATACCTGCACCTAATGCCACATCAAAAATCAGGTTTTTCCAAATGGGTGCCTGGTATCCGATTTTTTAGTTTAAAGCTGAGAAGTACCGGTTCACGTAATATACATTTTGTTTGCCATAATCCAGGGTTTGAGACCGTTCAGCCCGGGTATACTGGAAAACGAATGCCGGCGTCCAGTAGAATCCGGTAAGCTGGAAGTTTGATTTTTTGCTAAAGTACGACCGGAATTCCAAATTAGATTTTATACCATGGATATCATCTACATGAATATCCATAAAATTTCCTTTATCAATTTTAAAAATATAGCTTAAATCCCATTCAAAACTTTTTTTCTTTTGAGTGCTTAGTTCAAATCCCAGTTGCACACCCGAACTGTTGGTCACCCAATCGCCGGCAAAACCCGATAATCCGATTTTGCCGATTTTCGAGTTGACTTCAATTGAGTCATTGATTTTTTGTCCCTGCAGGATCGAGACAGAAAAAATCAGAAAAAAAATCAAAAATATTCTGCAATGTTTATTCATCTTTTTCCCTTAGGTTTGAATTTAAGGATATGGTATATAAATTCGAAATTAAAATATTCATAAAGGTACAAGCATATATTTTATTCTTAAAGAAACCCCTATTAATTGCCCTGTTTTGATTTAATTTACATGTTGGACCGAGTTTAGTTTACACCTCAAGAATTACGTAAGATTGAAAATTTCAATTTATAAATTTACAAATACTATCTGGCTTTGGACCAAATTTTTTAAAATGATACACTTCATTTTTTTCTCTAACTTCAGTACCATCTGACCGCATTGATTTTGTTATTATAAAAGTAGTGTCATTTGGGATGTAACCTGATCTGATATATGCCTTTTTTGGCGAATGAGGATATAATCTCTCAAAAGAAATTCGATTACCTTCAATTCTGTATAAACCCCATAAATACTTGACATTTTTCAATTTGTCCAAAAACTCCTTTTGAATAAATCTATTTTCAATTTCCGTAAAATTTAAATCATCAGTAGACCAGGTATATAAAATAATACCATTTCGATAAAGAAAATATGTTGCTATTGTTTTTTCACCTATGTAATAATATCCGTCAAGACGCAGCTCATTACTTTTGTTATCTTCTCTTAAAAACGTTAATTCATCATCTCTCCAGTTAAAAGCACACGAAAGTTGTAATGCAAATAGCAGTAATAAAATTAAATTTTTTATCATTCCCATATCGTACTTCCTCCAGTATTAATTTCCAAATAGAATTCTTTTGAGTCAGATAACTTATCAAAATATGGGGAACCTATTAAATCATGGAAATTATTTTGAATATTCGCCCTGTTTTCTTCAGAATTTGTTCCAATTTTAAATATACCTAATCCAACATAAACAGCTCCAAATCTATATTTGTCAGGGTCATCTCCATTATTATTTAATATATAAGTTCCATTAGGACCAAAATTTTCATTTATCTCCCTATCTTCTCCATTTAATCCTGGATCCCCAGTTGCAAGATTGAATCCTGTTGAAAGTGGACCTAGATTTACCTGTAAAGCCGATGTTCTAAATCTATCTCCATCATCTCCACCATGTGATGAATGGTCGTTTGATGAAATAACATTAAAAGCAGGTGTTCCAATAGCCAATTCACCAACTGTTTGAGATGTTTCTCCGCTATTAAATGTTGTGGACTTTTGACTTACAAGACCACCAATGTAGCTATTTTCAGTTCCTACTCTTGTTTCTATCACAGAATGCTCCTGAATAGCATCATTGGCATAAAAAGATATACCATATTCTTTTCGATAACTATATGGAAATGCTTGAGGAAGACCAATTGAAACATTAAATCCGAATCCTGTTTTATGTGTTCCACTAGTGGTACTAATATTAAATGCAATAGGAGAAATTAGTTTAGTAAGTTTATAAAGGAAATCACCTGGCCCCATTCCCCTATAATCAATAAATCTAACAGGATTGTTAGCACTATAAACAAAAGGAGATTGAAAATAATAATCTTCTGATAAATGATCTAATGTATGAAAAAGTCCCAATTGTGGATCATAAAACCTTGCCTCATAATCATACCACTCCAATCCAAACTCATCCTGCAGTTCTTTGCCATTGTAAAGGTATTTGTTTTTGGCCGGGTCCATTAGCGTAGTCCGGGGGCGGCAATACACCGTTTTCAAACGCATCACCC
>JAFGBL010000265.1 GCA_016933115.1 Bacteroidales bacterium
AAGCATAAGTTTCGGGTTGGAGATCAGCGATGAAAAATCAGTCATGGCACCAATCCCCAGAAAAATCAAGGGAGGATACCAGCCTTTAACTACTCCCTGGTAAAGGTAGTTCATTACTGAACCCGGTTCATAAATACCCAGTTGAAGGTTAAAATCGGTTACCTGGAACATAGGTATATTGCCGATCAAAATCCCGATCCCTATTGGAACCAGCAAGAGTGGCTCAAAATTGTAACGGATGGCAAGGAAAAGGAAAAACAAACCCACAACCATCATAACAATATGCCCCCAGGTTACATTGGCAAATCCCGAAAATTCAAGGAAATTTAATAATCCTGAAACGGAACCCGGATAATTTTTATATGTAAATCCATCGCCTGTTAAATGCCCCTCTTTAATAGTAAGGTTGCGGCCGGGAAGCCGGATTGATTCTGATTTTGTGTTATATCCGGCAGAAAGGTTATTCGGGTCGGTATTCTTTTTCAGGTGAGTTAGAGTTGCCTCATTAAAGCTGAGGTAAACTTCGTTGTCCCTGATTTCCCACTTCCCTGTATAACGTTGTTTGGCCGAATCAAGAAGAAAAGTATGGTTGTTGTTAAATTCAAAAGTTTTCAGCCTTTTACGAAGGTTTTTTTTCTCATCAGGCGATAATTCGTCGGGTGAAGTTGTCGGGCTGGGTACATAACCTGCACTGCGGTTGATCCATTTTCCTTTTGTCAGGTCCCGGCTTATATCGTTTTCGCCGGCTTTGGAATGATAGGGAATAAAAATAAGTAAAAAAATCAGCAGAAATAAAAGTAGTTGAAGTGTTTTTTTCATTTTTAGACGGGTTGTTCAATTTCGATTAAAATATCATCCTGCATTACGGTGTCGCCGGATTTAACTTTGATTTTTTTCACAGTACCGGATTTTAGGGACTGAACCTGATTTTCCATTTTCATTGCTTCCATCACAATCAGGTTCTGTCCTTCCACAACTGAATCACCTACTGAAATATTTACTTTCAGAATGGTTCCCGGCAGTGGTGAACGAACTTCATAAAGCCCTGATGACGACTGTTTAATGATATGCCCTTCGTTGGGTTGCTGCTCAATTGGTTTTCTGATAAGTTTAGGCGTTTTCGAGGTTCTTATTTCCTTTTCGAGTTCTACTTTATAGGAAGTCCCGTTCACCTCAATCCGGGCGATATTGTCTTCCAGGTCTTTAATCTGAACTTCGTAAGAGATCCCGTTGATTTTAAATTTATATTTTTTCATCTTAATTCTGAGTTATGGTTACCTGGCAGGCCAGTTCTGGTTAACACCATAGATTTTTGAACTCCATGGGGAATAAGTCCTTCTAACCTTTTTAATAGTAATTACATCACTTTCCTCATCATGCATTTCGCTGAAATAAAGGTGAAGGGCAAGGCTGATGGCTGCTGTTACGTTTCCTTCCACATGGTAATCATCGGACAGTGTTTCATCCGCTTCCCTGTTTGCTCTTTGTTGTTTCCAGTATTTAATCAGGTTTGCATTGATTATTTTCGGCAATCTTGAAAATACCATTACCAGCAGGGTAAGCGCCAGAAAAACGATTGTAAATCCCACGAGGGTTACTGTCATCCCGAATCCTTCGGAATACAGAAGAATGGATAAATAAAATGAATTCATGATGCAATTATTTTTAAAGCGGAATGTTTGAATGTTTTTTAGGCGGATTAACCAGTTTTTTGGTACTGAGGCTTTGTAATCCCCTGATAATCCTGAACCGGGTGTTCATTGGTTCAATTATATCATCGATATACCCCAGCGATGCAGCCTGATAAGGATTGGCAAAAGCATTTTTGTAATCTTCTTCGTGTTCCTGCTGGAATTTTTTACGGTCTTCGGGATCTTCAAACTTCGAAAGTTTCTTTCCATACAAAACTTCTACTGCACCGGCAGCTCCCATTACTGCTATTTCTGCGGTTGGCCAGGCATAATTCAGGTCGCCGCGCAGTTGTTTGCACGACATTACATCGTGTGCCCCTCCATACGATTTTCTTAGTGTAACTGTAATCTTTGGTACTGTAGCTTCACCATAGGCAAACATAAGTTTTGCCCCGTGTGTGATGATGCCTCCGTATTCCTGTTTGCTTCCCGGAAGGAACCCGGGGACATCAACAAGGGTTACGATCGGTATGTTAAAACTATCGCAGAAACGCACAAATCGGGCTGCTTTTTTAGAGGCATCAATATCAAGTACTCCCGCCAGATAATTTGGCTGGTTGGCAACTATTCCCACCGGCTGTCCGTCAAATCGGGCAAATCCGACAATAATATTTTTTGCATAATTCCTGTGTATTTCAAGGAATTCGCCGTAATCAACAATCAGGTGGATTACATCCTTGATATCGTATGGCTGATTCGGATTTTCAGGGATGATCTGGTTCAGTTCTTCCTCTTTTCTTTCAATCGGATCAGAACATTCATTTATCGGGGGATCTTCCAGATTATTCTGAGGCAGGTAACTTAACAACTTTCTGATAAGCATCAGCCCTTCCTGTTCTTCTTCCACCAGAAAGTGGGCTACTCCTGATTTGGATGCATGAATTTTGCCACCTCCAAGGTCCTCGATCGAAATATCTTCTCCTGTAACTGTTTTAACGACTTTCGGACCGGTAACAAACATATATGAATTTTTTTCGGTCATCATAATAAAGTCGGTAAGGGCAGGAGAGTAAACTGCACCGCCTGCGCAGGGACCGAAAATGGCTGATATTTGTGGGATTACACCTGATGCAAGAATATTTCGTTCGAATATTTCTGCATAGCCAGCCAGTGAATTGACACCTTCCTGGATACGGGCCCCTCCTGAGTCGTTGATTCCTATTACCGGAGCCCCGTTTTTCATTGCCATATCCATGATCTTACAGATCTTCATGGCAAAAGTCTCTGAAAGTGAACCTCCGAATATGGTAAAATCCTGTGAAAAAATGTAAACCACACGGCCATCGATGGTACCATGCCCTGTAACCACACCATCTCCAAGGAATTTGTTATTTTCCAACCCGAAATTTGTACAGCGGTGTGAAACAAACATATCAAATTCTTCAAAACTGCCCTCGTCAAGCAAAAATTCAATCCGCTCGCGGGCTGTAAACTTTCCTTTGTTATGCTGTGCTTCAATCCGGTTAAGGCCACCTCCTAATTTTGCTTCGGCTCTTAATTCGATCAGTTTATTAATTTTGTCCTGGTTGTTCATTGCTTCAGCTTTCCTGTTTTATTCTTTTCCACATAACTCTGTTAAAACACCAAGTGTTGATTTTGGGTGCAGGAATCCGATATTTAATCCTTCAGCACCTTTGCGCGGAAATTGGTCAATCAGCATAACTCCCTTTTTTTCGGCTTCCTTAAGGGCATTGGTTACATTATCGGTTGCGAAGGCAATGTGGTGTATTCCGACCCCTTTTTTTGCAATGAACTTCCCGATTGGCCCTTCGGGGTCGGTCGATTCAAGTAATTCAATTTTTGTGTTGCCAACCATAAAAAAAGCGGTTTTTACTTTCTGGTCGGCTACCTCTTCAATGGCATAACATTTAAAGCCGTAAACATCTTCATATAAAGCAATGGCTTCTTTCAGATTATCGACAGCAATTCCAATGTGTTCAATATGTGAAATATTCATAATTTATTGTTTAAAATATATTAGTAATTGATGTTTCAGAAAAAATGGTAAAATTACTTTTCATTAAAAAACGAATTTCTGAGATTTATCCATATAATTTAATAAAAGTGTCTGTTTTTCAACAGGATATTGTTTATTTAATATCAATAAAAAAGGCAGTTATTGCCTGCCTTAATATTTTAATTTTCATCCCAGACAAAATGGAAATGAGGTCCGAATCTTTCAAATGCTGCTTTATCCAGTTCTTCCTGATGGTCGGGATGTGCTATTGAAATGATCAATTTTGCGCGTTCCTGTAGAGGCATGCCATATAAATTAACAGCCCCGAATTCTGTAACAAGCCAGTGAATGTTTGCCCTGGTACTTACTACACCTGCTCCGGGTGTTAAAATCGGTGCGATCTTGCTGACCCCTTTATTGGTAACCGAAGGGATGGCAATGATCGGTTTGCCTCCATTACTTAACGAGGCTCCTCTTAAAAAGTCGATTTGCCCGCCAACACCGGAATAGAATTTTGTACCGATAGAATCGGCGCAAACCTGGCCGGTAATATCAATCTGCAATGCCGAATTGATTGCCGTTACTTTCGGATTTTTGGCAATAATATTTACGCGGTTTGTATATTTTACATCCTGCATGGCAACTCCCGGATTGTCATCTATAAAATCATACAGTTTTTTTGATCCCATAAGGAAAGTGGCAACAAGCTTTCCTTTGTCAATACTTTTATTTTTACCGTTTACAACACCCTTATCAACCAGAGGTAAAATCCCGTCAGAGAACATTTCGGAATGGACTCCCAGGTCCTTGTGATTTCCCAACATCGATAAAACAGCATTCGGAATAGAACCAATACCCATCTGTAATGTGGCTCCATCGTCAACAAGTTCGGCAACATACCGTCCGATCTTCATATCTGTTTCTGATATGATTGAAGGATGAAGCGGGATCAGAGGTGAATCATCGGCAACAAAAATATCGATGTCGTCAACAGAGATCATAGCATCGCCAAAGGCCCTGGGGACATTGGGATTAACGATGGCAATAACCGTATCAGCAGTTTCAACAGCTGCCAGTGTGGCATCAACCGAAGTTCCCAATGAAGCATAGCCAAATTTATCGGGAGTTGAAACCTGTATCATGGCAACATTCACATTCAGGTAGCCTTCGCGGATCAACCTTTGGGTCTCATGAAGGAAAACAGGAATATAATCGGCATAACCAGCCTGTGTTTGTTTACGTACGTTGGCCCCGACAAAAAACGATTCCAGTTTAAAAATACCTTCAAACTCCTGATTTGCATATTCAACCTCTCCCTCGGTATGTATATGCTGAATCCTGACGTTTCTGAATTCTTTATTCCTTCCCCGTTCACACATCGCATTGATCAATGGATGGGGTGTTACCGCAACACTGTGCAAATGAACCCTGTCGTTTGATTTAATAACTTTTACAGCTGCTTCGGGGGATACGTATTTTATCGACTTCATAATGCTTTAATATGGATTTCAAAACAGGCCGCAAATATATAAATTTTATATCCGAACCAGCTTTTCAAACATTAAAAGTATTTGTTCGAAAGGGTTTGTAAAATTTGTGTTAAACACGATTTTTATTTATCAGTGGTTTATTCGGTTTAAATAAAATAGCTATCCTCCTGCAACAGTTGAATTAAGGTATTATTATCTAAATCGCAGGAAAAATAAACAATCCGGTTGTTGATATTTTTGTGGTAAACAGTTTTTACATAAACCTGAATATTGGGTGTAATTTATATCTTTACGCCGTGTTATAAAACATATTTGTTCCAAAAAACTACCGGAAGATGATCCTTTTTTTCAGAACTCCACAGGAGTCAGTAATTGCAGTAGGTTCCCAAAAAGAATTGAGTAATGAATTTATAGGCAGGTTAAACTGGGTGTTTGGTGGTGCCAGCCAAATAAAATCCAATCTTGTTAAGGGTTGGTTTGTTGGCCCCAGAAAAG
>JAFGBL010000035.1 GCA_016933115.1 Bacteroidales bacterium
ACATCAATGGGCGCTTTGGTTGGGGGTGTTTATGCAGCAGGCAAAATGAATGAATTTAAAGAGTGGGCTTATAATTTAACCAAGCAGGATATCTTTAAACTGCTG
Organism: Bacteroidales bacterium; assembly: GCA_016933115.1. Classification (GTDB taxonomy): domain Bacteria; phylum Bacteroidota; class Bacteroidia; order Bacteroidales; family JAADJA01; genus JAADJA01. The sequence continues at coordinate 106 of JAFGBL010000035.1, forward strand.
GACTTTTCATTCACCTCCCAGGGCTTGATCAAGGGTGAAAAGTTATTGAATGCAATGAAAAAATTCATACCCGATGCGAATATTGAGGACCTGGGCAAAAAGTACACTGCTACCGCTTTTGATCTGGCTCAAAACAAAGAAATTGTGTTCAGAAAAGGCAGCCTTTATGAAGCAATTCGAGCATCTATTTCAATTCCCACCGTTTTTACCCCGGTCATGAATGGAGATTCTGTGATTGTTGATGGCGGCGTGGTCAATAATATTCCGATTGCGAATTCTATTCGCTCAACAAATGATTTCCTTATAGCTGTGAATGTCAATGCAGCTATTCCGGTTTTGGAAGTTGACAATATCTTGTTCGATAAAAATGAGAAATTGCTTACGAGAAAAACTAACCGAACCAAAAAGGGTATAAAAAAGAGAAAAACCATTGAACCCGGATCAAAAATTCACTACTTAAAACTTATTAACAGCATAATAGCATTCATGACTAATCATTTGGCAACTACGCTGATAAAAAATACGCCTCCGGATTTATTAATAGAAATTTCTAAGCATACATGCTGGACTTTCGACTTTCATAAAGCTGCGGAACTTGCGGAAATCGGGAGATTTGTCACCAGGTCAGGTTTGGATTCTGTTAGGATTAGCGCCAATTAATAAATCATGAAAACTACACGAATAAACATACGGTTTGTACCTGAGGACAAAGTAACTAGGATATGATGATGAACTTGAAGCATCGAAGTAAAATACTTAAAAGAACCACAAAGGTGTTGTCAGTCCTTGCTAAATACGGATTTGATGAGATCTTTTCCCGCGGAAGGTTAAGATCAATTATTCCGGCAAAAATTCGTAATAAAAGTATTCCATCCAATGGAGCAATTTCACTGACAGTTTATCAACGCATCAGGATGGCATTGGAAGAGTTGGGACCCACTTACATTAAATTGGGACAAATGTTTAGCAACAGGACGGATTTACTCCCCCAAGAGCTTATCGTTGAACTTCAGAAATTGCAGGATGAAGTCCCTGCTGACGGTATAATTGTGAGGGAGAAGATCGAAAAGGAGTTAAATATTGATCCGGAGGCGTATTTTTCCAAAATTGAAGACAAACCGCTGGCCGCAGCTTCAATTTCGCAGGTTTTCAGAGCCACTCTCAAAACCGGAGAAAGAGTTATTCTGAAGATAAAACGGGAGAACATCCTGGATATCATCGAATCCGACCTGGTTATGATGAGGTCCCTGGTCAGACAATTGGAAAAGAAAAAGCCGGAAATAAAGAGACTAAAACTGCCGAAGATCCTTGATACTTTTGAAAAATCGATTCGCATCGAACTTTCCCTGCAAAATGAATTTAATAACATTGAACGATTCAGGAAACATTTTGCAGGCACCGGCAATATCTGCGTGCCTGGGACCTACCCGAAATTATCCAACAACAATATACTGTGTATGGATTATATCGACGGTATTAAAGTCACCGATATTGATAATCTCATCCGGGCCGGCCTTGATATTAAAATTGTAGCGAGGCAGGGGGCCGACCTTTATGTGTCCCAGGTGCTGGACCATGGTTTTTTCCATGCAGATCCGCATGCTGGAAATATTTTTGTCCTACCCGACGGCAGGATATCTTTTATTGATTTCGGGACAATGGTCGGTTTGATGCCTTCGGACAAAAAGAACCTGGAAGATATAATTGTATGTATAATACTGAATAAACCAGAAATGCTTGTTTCTGTTTTCAAGAAAATCGCTGTCGATTATTCCGTACAGAATGAAGAGAAACTCAGGCGCGATATATTTGAATTTCTCGAGATGATCGGCGCATCATCCCTGGCAAATCTTGATTTCAGCAGAATCTTCAATCAGTTGAGAACACTTCTCCAGGAGAACGATGTTAACCTTCCCGAATATCTGTACCAGTTGATGCGGGGTCTCATTCACCTGGAGGGTATCGGTAAAAAACTGGACCCGGAAATGAATCTGGTCGAACTCCTGAAACCTTACTACAAAAATATATTAAAGAACAGGTACTCACCTAAATCCATAGCAGAAAAAGGTTTTGACAATATTAAAAGCCTAACGGATTGCATAACTCACCTTCCGGAAGAGACGCTGGATCTTATTCGTAAGATTAAAAACAATGAAATAAAGATTACACATGAATTAGCAGAGGTACTGAAGTGAAAAATTCGTTAAGGAAAACGATTGATAGGCTGGTGCTGGCAATTATCATATCAGCATTATCCATTGGTTCGGCCATACTGGTTATGGCTGATATAGCGCCAAGGATTTACGGAATCCCCGTTCTTGGCTTTTTAGGATTTCTGATTTCTGCCATCCTTGGAATCTCGATATCGATTTCAATGTTACGGGGAAAATAATCTTTTCTGAATGTTTCATTTTTTACCCCCCGGTAAGAGCATGTTCCTTAAGTCAATCGCTGCCGGATCTACAAGACAAACCATTACTCAGCGTAGTCTCTGACTAAGCTGCCTGGTGTAAAAATCTCCGATTTTATTCACCCCTCCGTGCTCTCTGCAGTAAAAAATACAACCCCATCCCTTTCCTAAATCCGTTGCCATCCAACAACCATCCACCCATTTAAGCATTTAAGCATTCCCCATTAACCCATCCACCAGGTGGATATTTCACTCATCCTGACCCCCCAATTCGGTCATGTTGACCCCCAAAAGCTCTTCGGGATTTGAAATCCCGAAGTTAATAACATCCGGATTTTAAATCCGGAGGAGTAGAGTAAGCCAAAATCCTCAACTACGACCTCTTCAATCACTATTCACCAATCACTCCCGATAGCCATCGGGATCACCAATCACCAATCAATGATGCTCTCCTTACCGAAAATCAAAACCTTAAACTAAAAATTGAAATCCTCCAAAAAGAAGTCGACCACCTCAATACCGTCAACCGGCTTCTCACAGAAAAACTATAAGGATAAAGAATAAAGAAAAGCTTTTGTCTTTTTATTATTTGTTTTATAACTCCGCTGGTTTATTCAATCATCTTCAAAAACTCCTCTTCCGTAATGATAGGAATATTCAATTCTTTAGCCCTGGCCAGCTTGTTCGGCCCGGTGTTCTCCCCGGCCAGCAGGTAATCGGTAATTTTGGAAACCGAAGATGAAGGCCTGCCCCCGTGTTGCTGTATCACGGTTTTGATACCTTCCCGCGAGAAATGTTCCAGTTTACCGCTGGCCACAATGGTTTTTTCTGCCAGTTTATCCGATAAAATTTCAAATGCATCCGTCAGTTCCATCTGAACACCCTTTTCACGCAGGCGTTCGATCATCTTCACATGCCTCGGGTCATTGAAATAATCGACCACCGATTGTGCGATCCTTTCTCCTATTTCGTCCACCAGGATCAATTCTTCATAAGTCACCTTTTTTAAATGATCGATATTGCGGTAGTGAATCGCCAGTTTTTTGGCCACCGTCTGCCCTGCATATCGGATGCCCAGCGCATACAACACCTTATCAAAAGGTTGACGTTTGGATTGTTCGATCCCATTCAAAATATTATTGACAGTTTTTTCCTTGAAGCTCAGTTTTTTTTCCTTTTTATCCTCCGTGGCATCTATGGTCTTTTCCAATCCCAGCAAATCATCATAGGTAAGATAATACAGATCCGCTGCATTATTGATCAAACCGTTATCGTACAGCATTTCCACTTTACCTTCGCCCAGGCTATCAATATCCATGGCATTGCGGCTGATAAAATGCTGTATCCGCCCTTTGATCTGCGGAGGGCATCCGTCTTCATTCGGGCAATAGTGCAGGGCCTCCCCTTCCCTGCGGACCAGTTCCGTTCCGCATTCGGGGCAATTGGAGATGAATTGGAATTCAGGCGCATTTTCCGATCTTTTTGTAAAATCCACTGCAACGATCTTGGGGATGATCTCCCCTCCTTTTTCAACAAATACGGTATCACCGATCCTCACGTCCAGGGTCGCAATAATATCGGCATTGTGCAGCGATGCCCGTTTAACGGTAGTTCCTGCCAGCCTCACCGGTTCCAGGTTGGCAACCGGTGTAATCGCACCGGTCCGTCCCACCTGGAAGCTAATCGCATTTAATTTTGTAGCTACCCTTTCCGCCTTGAACTTATATGCGATGGCCCACCGTGGCGACTTGGCAGTGGTATCCAGTTCCTCCTGCTGGCTGTAATCGTTCACCTTGATCACAACACCGTCGATCTCAAACGGTAATTGTGTCCGTTCTTTCTCCCAGCTTTTGATGAATTCAAATACTTCATCCAGGTTGTTGCATTTGGCAATGTAGCGCGGCACATTAAATCCCCAATCTCTGGCCTTTTGCAGGTTATCGTAATGATTGCCGAAAGGCAGGTTGTCACCCAATACGAAATAAAGATAACAATCGAGTGGGCGCCTGGCTACTTCTGCCGAATGCTGCATTTTAATACTTCCTGAAGCCGCATTCCTGGGGTTGGCAAACGGTTCTTCCCCGTTTTCAATCCGTTCCTGGTTGAATCTGGCAAAGCCTTCTTTGGGCATAAAAATCTCACCCCGAATTTCGAAATCATCCGGATAGTTACCCTTAAGCTTCAAGGGAATGGTCCTGATGGTTTTGATGTTGGTGGTCACATCATCCCCCTGCGTACCGTCGCCGCGTGTAACTGCCCTTTCGAGCCTGCCGTTCAGGTAGTGCAGGCTGATGGAAACTCCGTCGTACTTCAGTTCACAAACGTAGGTAAAGTTATCCCCTATGGCCTTTCTCACGCGGGTATCAAAATCGGTCAACTCCTGCTCCGAATAGGTATTTGAAAGTGAAAGCATAGGATACCTGTGCTGAACCTGCCTGAATTCTTTCGTGATATCTCCACCTACCCTTTTGGTCGGAGAATTTGGATCGGCAAATTCTGGGAATTCCTTTTCCAACCTGATCAATTCCTCCATCAACATATCGAATTCATAATCGCTGATCACCGGTTTGGATTCAATGTAATAGCGGTGGTTATGCTCATTGATCAGTTCGGTAAGTTGTTGTATCCGTTTCGTGGCTTCCCTTTTATCCATTTCAAGATATTTAATAAATAAACAGTGAAATTGATCTTGTGTTTATCATTGCAAATTTAACCTGAAAAATTCAAAATTTTTTCACTTTTAGCCGCAATTTAAGGCTAAAAACCAAAAAGTTTAAAAACTTTTTCAAGGTTTTACCCTTGATCCAACCAAGGCTGGATCGGCCTTCGGTGATTATTTCATAAAATTTATTAATTAATCGGGTTAAGTTTAAAATTTTGAGTTCCATTGAAAGTAAAAATATCCACGATTTTGCTAAATTTGCATGAACCTTAATCTGGCAAAATGGTCGAAGTTTATGCAATCCGTTTAATTGAGCAGGATCAATACCTGAAGATCAGGGAGGAATTGATTTCCAGGTTACCCGATCCGGCAAAATTGCGGGTCAAGAGGTTCAAAAGAGCCCATGATGAGCAAAGGTCATTACTGGGTGAATTACTGGTTCGGACAGTTTTGAGCCGTAAGTTGTCGCTGGAACCAAAAGAAATCAACATCAGTTTTTCAGAAAAAGGAAAACCATATACCGGATACGACCTCAGATTCAATTTATCCCATTCGGGTGAATGGGTGGTTGCTGCATTTGGGAATACAACCGTCGGCATAGACATTGAGCAGGTAAAAACCACGGACTTTAAAGTTGCCGAAAGATTTTTCTCAAAAGCAGAGGTCGCAGATTTAAACCGGCTTACCGGGAAAGCGAAGGAGAGCTATTTCTTCGATTTGTGGACACTGAAAGAGAGTTACCTGAAGTTACTAGGAAAAGGGCTTACCCGGGCACTGAACACTTTTACGGTTAAAAAAACTGATAATTTTATTAACCTCGAGGATCTGACCGGAAAGGATGAAAAAGTCTTTTTCAGGCAATACTACCCTGATGAACACTACATCTGCTCTGTTTGCTCATTTAGCGATGTATTTGATGAGAACCTGAAGTTTCTTGAAATTAGAAATTTCCTATAAAATTCAGATGAGCAATCCCGATCAAAATAAAAATGTTGCCCTGGTATTGTCGGGTGGTGGAGCCCGTGGCATGGCCCACATCGGTGTGATTGAAGCATTGACGGACCAGGGATTCAATATCACATCCATCGCCGGAACCTCTATCGGATCGGTGATCGGCGGGGTGTATATTTCAGGGAATATGGAAGGGTTCAGGGATTGGGTTACCAGCGTGAGCAAATTCGACATTATCAAATTAATGGATTTTGCCATCAGTAAAAGCGGTTTCATCAAAGGCGAAAAAGTGTTCAAGAAGCTGAAAAAATTCCTTTCCGATAAAAATATTGAGGATATTGAAATCCCATTTGCAGCTGTAGCAGTGGATTTGATGAACCACAAAGAAGTGGTTTTCACAAAAGGAAACCTGCATGATGCCATTCGTGCTTCGGTTTCCATTCCGACGGTTCTAAAACCTTTCCCGTATAAAAATGTGAACCTGGTGGATGGCGGGGTGCTCAACCCACTTCCTTTGAACCGGGTAAAAAGAAATGACGGAGACATCCTGGTTGCCGTTGACCTGAATGCCGATATTGAATATGAACTGCCACCGGGCATTAAGCAGCAGGAAAATGGCAACCATACCTATGAAAACGCGCTGAATTACATCAATGACAAATGGTCGAAATTTTTTAAACAGGACAAAACCAGACAAATAGGTTTTTTCGACCTGGTGACCCATTCGGTTTATGCCATGCAGGTTAAATTAACACAGGTGGCTATCAGGGAATACAAACCGGATGTACTGATTGAAATTTCTAAAAACGCATGTGACCTTTTTGAATTTCACCGGTCGGAAGAAATGATCAAATACGGGCATCACCAATGTTTGAAAAAAATAAAACAATTCCAACCCACTTCGGGTTGAGTTCATTCGCTCGCTTCTTCCGTCCTGGATGGATATTTCACAACAGATTTTGTTTTCCATCTTCCCGTTAGGTAATAATAAATCGATAATACCAATCCCAGGAACCAGCCGATGGGAACTGCCCACCAGATACCAATTTCTCCAAAATGCCTCGACAGTAAGTATGATGCCGGAACCCTGACAAACCAAAGGGCGAATAAAGTAAAGAACATGGGTATCAAAGTATCGCCAGCCCCGCGCATCACCCCGTTAAACACAAACATCCCGGAAAAGAAAATATAAAATGAACTGACGATGATCAGGTATTGAGCACCGATGTTGATAACATTCATATCCTCCGTAAAAATACCCATCAAATTTTTTGAAAAAAGGATTGCAATAGCCGTAATGGAAATTGAAACAATGGTAGTCATTTTAAGTGTTGCCAGCAATCCGGCCCTTACCCGTTCTGCTTTGTTGGCTCCCAGATTTTGTCCTACAAAAGTAGCCAGTGCTGCTGAAAAGTTCATGGCCGGCAACGAGGCCAGCGAATCGATCCGCATGGCAATGGAGAATGCAGCGATCACGTTTGTTCCAAACAGGTTTACAATCCATACGACTGCCATCATCCCGATGGCAACAAAAGTTTGCTGAAATCCCGAAGGCAACCCGATTCTTAAACTCTGCCTGAATATTTCCCTGTCGAAAACCAGTTTTGAAATGGATAACTTCACCACCTGGTGGGTTTTATTCAAATATGCAATTGCGGTCAAAAAGGCCCCTCCCTGTGAAATAACAGTAGCAATTGCCACCCCGGCAATACCCCATTTAAATACAACCACAAATAGCAGGTCAAATATGATGTTGGTAATGGTAGATACTACCAGAAAGTAGAGCGGTGTTTTGGAATCGCCCAAACCGCGGAGGATAGCAGCAGTACCATTAAAACCAAAGAAAAATATCAACCCCGACAGGTAAATGCTCAAATACATTTTCGCGTAAGGAAAAACAGCTTCAGGCAATTGGATCAGCCGGAAAATAGGTCCGGTCAATGCTATACCCAAAATACTCATTCCGATGGATGCAAAAAAAAGCACGATATACAAAGTATCGATGGTCCGCTTCACCTGATCTATTTTTTTTGCACCGTAATACTGTGCGATCATGATGGTTGCTCCGGTTCCGAAACCAATGATCAGGGATATTAAGGCAAAAATGATCGGAAAGGAAGCCCCTACTGCTGCCAATGCCTCTTTGCCAATGAAATTCCCGATGATGATGCTGTCGACAATGTTGTACATTTGCTGGAAAACATTGCCCAGCAACATGGGAGTTGCAAATTGCAAGATAAGCTTACTCTCTTTTCCTATCGTCAGGTCTTTCATGCAAAAGTTTTCCTTAGGCGATGCCGGATTTTCAGTATCCAGGGCAGGGGATTTTCTGCCGTTAACTGTTCACCAACAAAAATTACCAACCTTTTAAACCGGATTTAAAATTTATACAGGGCATAAAATTATAAAATCAGGGGCTCGGGATATCTACGGTTTAATTAACAAATGTTAAACTATTTGGTTTGTCATGGTGGTCATTAAAAATCAACAATTGATAAATCATGTCAGGATTTAGCGCGATTTGAAAAACAATTCCAATAATATTTTTGTTTTGTAAATAATTGAAATGATTTTTTTACTTTTGCTTTTTTTGACAAATCAACTTACAGATGAAGAACAAATTACTGAATCCCAGGTTCATATTTATTGCAGGAGTTATATTATTTGGAGCCATTATGCGCCTGATCCCCCATTGGCCTAATTTTACACCCATTGCAGCCATGGCTTTGTTTGGCGGCGCTTATCTGGGCAAAAAGCACCTGGCTTTTATTATTCCTCTGGCAGCTATGTTGCTGAGTGATATCATCCTGGGATTACATCAAACCATCATAGCAGTTTATATCAGCTTTGCGCTGGTAGTTGGCATCGGCATCCTGATGAAGGACCGCGTAAAGGTTGGTAGTGTACTACTTGCTTCTGTTTCGGCCTCACTGTTGTTTTTCATCATTACCAATTTTGCCGTTTGGATCGGTAGTCCATGGTATTCACAGGATTTGGCAGGATTGATCGCTTGCTACACCGCAGGATTACCATTCTTAAATAGCGGAATTATGGGTGATCTTTTCTATTCGACCATATTCTTTGGCGGGTTTTATCTCGCACAAAAGCGGTTCCCGGTTCTGGCAGTTAAAAGGGCCTGATACAAAAGTTTCTTTATAGATAATTTTTCTTGCCGAAAAAAGCGATTGATTTACGCTTATTTCCAAATTCTGCTTTTATCAATTTCCTTACTCATTTATAATTCTGGTTTACTTATTTTTGATTTCTAAATCAGCAATAGAAAAAATTAATACCTATCGGAATGAGAACTAAAATTCTTGCAATAATCACAGGGCTTTATTTATTGACCGGATGTATTTCGCCCGAAACAAAAAAAATCGAACCCGCCGGTACAATTGATTATGAAACCTGGGGCAAAGTCGAATCAGGGAAACCTGTATCGGTTATGCTCACTGCATACAGTACAACATTAATGGCCAATGGAAAGGATAAAACACAATTAAGGGTTGCAATTACCGACAGTGCAAGCCGTGAGATCACTTCGGCCCGGGATACCATCAGGGTTTATGTGACTGGAAATGGGAAAGTAACAGCCATCAATGGAAATGAACTGATCACAAAAACAGATACTGCCGGGGCATCATATGTAAGCTGTGTTCTAACTGATGGCACTTGCAATTTACTGTTCATGGCAGGATCGGAACCCGACAAAGTGAAAGTAGAAGCCCGATCAGGGAAGTTATGGCCCGGGTCGCATGAAATCCATACAATAGATCCGGGTTTTGTTTATATGACACCGACCAAAGATCAATCGGCACCAACAACAATTCACTCCGACCGGATGATCGGAGCCGATATTTCATTCCTTCCGCAAATTGAAGCCCGTGGAGGTGTCTTTTATGAAAACGGCGATACCATCGACGCCATTCAACTTCTTAAGGAACATGGATTCAATTATATCCGGCTTCGGATTTTTGTCAACCCTGAAAATGAAAAGGGATATGCGCCTGGCGAAGGTTATTGCGGGTTAAACCATACGCTGGATATGGCTAAAAGGGTTAAAGAAGCGGGCTTAAAGCTTTTGCTTGATTTCCACTACAGTGATTACTGGGCTGATCCTCAACAGCAATACAAACCCAGGGCCTGGGATGAACTTGATTTTGAAACTTTGAAAGATTCGGTGAAATCATATACCGAAAGGGTATTGGCCGCATTAAAAAACCAGGTAACCATGCCCGATATGGTTCAGATTGGCAATGAGATCAATCACGGATTTCTTTGGCCGGATGGATACATTGGAAATCCCGATCAATTGGCCGGGTTACTGCAAGCAGGCGTTGAAGGCGCAAAAGCCATTGATCCAGGCCTTCCGGTTATGATGCACATCGCCCTGGGCGGACAAAATGATGAGTCTGTCTTTTGGCTGGATAATATGATTGCCCGGGGAGTTAAGTTCGACATCATCGGACTTTCCTATTATCCGCGCTGGCACGGGACGCTTGCCGATCTCAGCCGCAATATGCACGATCTGCTCAAAAGATACGATAAGCCTGTTAACGTGGTTGAATATTCCGATTTTAAACGCGAGGTTCACGACATCGTTTTTTCTCTTCCCGACGATATGGGAAGAGGTGCCTGCATATGGGAACCCCTTGGCTGGAGAAGCGGAATGTTTGACAAGAATGGAGAAGTCAATGATTTGATCAAGGTCTATGATGATTTGAGCAAAAAGTATTTATCAAATTAATTTTTTGGAAGAAACAAAAACAGTTTCGTCACTCAAAAAGTTCTTCATCCCTTTCAAGCAGCAGGATCGAATTTTGGGGAACGATGAAATATTTTTCACTATCATAAATCACCTCCACAGCCCCTTTTTGCATGAAAATGGCCAGATCGCCTTCCTTGGCTTGTAACGGGACATATTTGACCTTTTCATCCGTATTTTTCCAGGGTTCGTCAACATCATCCGTCGGCATGGGTATCGGGTATCCCGGCCCCACCTTGATTACATAACCCGATTGCACATCCTCCTTTTCCTTGTAACCCGGAGGAAGCAGCAACCCGCCCTTCGACTTTGTGTCGTGTTTCACCGGTTTGATCAGTACCCTGTCGCCAACCACAATGAGGTTTCTCAACTTTTTATTTCCCGTAACTTCCATCAGTTTTTGATTATGGAACGCTATCAATGTCGATTGTGGTATTAACTTCCCAAAGTAGCTACCATTACAGCCTTGATGGTGTGCAAGCGGTTTTCTGCTTCGTCGAATACAATTGATGCTTCCGATTCGAATACCTCTTCGGTCACTTCCATGGCAGCAATACCGTATTTTTTGTAAATCTCCTCACCCACCTTTGTATCCCTGTTATGGAATGCCGGCAGGCAATGCAGGAATTTTACTTTTGGATTTCCGGTTTTTTTCAGAAGCTCCATATTTACCTGGTAGGGAAGCATTTCCTTGATCCGGGTTTCCCATTTGGCCGGGTCTTCACCCATTGAAAGCCAAACATCTGTATACAGAAAATCAACACCCTTTACTCCTGTCGCTAAATCTTCGGTGATGGTAATTTTCGCTCCCGTACCCTTTGCAATTTCCAGGCACTGATCAACCAGTTTTTTGTCCGGGTGTCCGGATTTAGGTGCTACCGCCCTGTAATCCATTCCCATTTTTGCAGCGCCGACCATTAGGGAATTTCCCATGTTGTTTCTGGCATCTCCCAGGTAAGCGAATGAAATCTGGTGCAGCGGCTTGTCCGAATGTTCAATCATGGTCATAAAATCCGCTAAAATCTGGGTTGGATGAAACTCATCGGTCAACCCGTTCCAAACCGGAACACCCGCATAGGCAGCAAGTTCTTCCACTTTTTCCTGACCGAATCCGCGGTATTCAATGCCGTCGTACATCCTGCCCAGAACGCGGGCCGTATCCTTCATGGTTTCCTTGTGCCCGATCTGCGAACCTGAAGGGCCCAGGTAGGATACCTGTGCTCCCTGGTCAAAGGCAGCCACCTCGAATGCACATCGTGTGCGTGTGGAAGATTTCTCAAATATTAAGGCGATATTCTTCCCTTTGAGCCGCTGCTGCTCTGTTCCGGCATATTTTGCCTTTTTCAGATCCATCGAAAGATCCAGTAAAAATTTAATTTCCTGCGGTGTAAAATCCAGCAATTTTAAAAAATGCCTGTTTCTTAAGTTAAATGCCATATGTTTTTTTGATTTTAGATATTAGTATTTAGTATGTTAGATTTTTCAATAATAAGATTACACGATAACAATACGCGTTCCACCGTCGTCCACTCCCAACAATGTGGGTTGGGTTATGATGGCATCTTTGCCTGTGTTCGAAACAAAGTCAACTGCTGCCCTTATTTTGGGAGCCATACTGCCTTCAGCAAACTGCCCGTCTTCCAGGTATTTTTCAGCCTGGGCAATGGTCATCCGGTCAACTGCTTTTTCCTGTGGCGTGTTGAAATGGATACATACCTTTGGCACATCGGTGAGGATAAATAACCTGTCGGCTCCAATTTGTTTTGCCAAAAGTGAGGATGCCAGGTCCTTGTCAATAACCGCATCGATACCTTGAAGTTTATTAGGACCAACATAAAATGCAGGAATTCCACCACCTCCAACGGCAATAACTATCTGGCCATTCCGTGCCAGTTGTTCGATTGACTTTTTATTGCTGATCACCAACGGTCTCGGAGAAGCCACGACCTTTCGCCATCCTCCCCTTTTTTTATCTTCCTTAAATACCGAACCCGACTCTGATGATATCTTCTCTGCTTCTTCCTTTGTAAAATAAGGGCCTATCGGTTTGGTCGGGTTTTTAAATGCAGGATCGTCCTTATTGACCAATACCTGCGTAATGATGGTAATGATATCCCTATCCATATCATTGGCTTCGAGCACATTTCTCAATTGCTGTTCAATGATATAACCGATAAAACCCTGGGAATAGGCCACGCAAATATCCAGGGGCATCAAAGGCAGGCCGAACATTTTATTTCCAGCCTGGTCCGACAACAGGATATTACCCACCTGAGGGCCATTGCCATGGGTGATAACGATATTATAATTGTTCTTTATCAGGTTCAGTAAATTTTTACTGGCCCGGTACGCATTTGCCTCCTGATCGTCAATAGTGCCTTTTTGGCCTGCCTGAAGCAATGCATTTCCTCCAAAAGCAACAACAGCTAATTTTTTCACAGAAATGGTAATATTTTGCGCAAAACTATAAATTTTTATAATTTAGAAGTTTTTCTGATCCTTTATTTTACAAGAAACACATGTTTCAGACAAAATTAAATTCCCGATTTTTAATAGGATTGACAGGAGGGATATTCCTATTTCTCCTGATTGTTTTTTTCGCCGATCTCGACCCTGAAAATCCCGGTGTTACTTACACGTTTGCCATCGCAATGCTGATG
>JAFGBL010000266.1 GCA_016933115.1 Bacteroidales bacterium
CAAATTTCTTCTCCTTCCATCCCCCGTATTTGCTCCAGTTGCCGGGATAAGACGAATTGGAGACATCACGTTCAAGCTTTCTCATGCGTTCTGTTAATTCTGCTTCAGTACTGATTTTACCAGTCCAGTCTTTATCAATCCATTGCCCGAACCGGTCGACAATGGGTTTATCAATTTCTGTGTAAGATTCAGGCAATTCATTGGTTAAGGAAATCGATGAAATTTCTATAGTTGTCATAAATCCTGGCGTTTCGAACGGTCCAAGCCGGAGTTTTACACTGCCGATATTTTCAGTCGCTATTCTGTGCCCTGAAACGTACCCTTTTTGCTGCCCGGGGAAGCGGGACAAAAAGATCTTCTGTCCGTCGAGGAATGACAAGGGCAGCACCACCTTTGATCTCATATAGGGCAATACCCCAATCAACACGGTTATACGTGGTTCATCTTTTCCGTCAACCTGAATACTGTCAGGTGAGACTTCGATTCCTTTTTCTTTTCCACCGTGGTTATAAAATTCGAAATTAAGAAGTGCACTGTATGGATTGCTATGATAGACTTCGCAAATTAAATATTTTGCTTTCCCCCAGGAACCTTCAGGGATACCTTCTGAAATCGGCAAAGAGCCCTGCCCCTGAGTGGGTTTATATATTAACACACGCTGTTGAAACTTACCGTTTTCTTCAATTTTACAGGTAGCTTCATTTTTTCGCGCAATAGCCTGCAAATCGAATCCGTAAATTTCACCTGTTATATTTGCAGGCTGATTAATACAACCTGAAAGCAGGATAACCGGAATGATAAATGTGATCAGTTTATACATGGTAATATGGTTTATTATCACTCAACCGGTCGTACATCGGATAAGGATAAATCCTTCCCTGAGCTCCCTGGGTATTGCGTCCGTCATAAAAACGGGGATTCGCGTCGGGTGGAAGGATTTTATAAGAAGGAATGATCTGAGTTCCTTCACTGATCAAAACTTTGTTTTGACCCGCAGCGCAATTGCAGGTCGCCAAAAAGAAAATTCCATAAATGCTAATACTCATTTCGATTTATTTCATAGTACATTGAATTACAATTATTTATGGCTGTTTTTTCAATATTCCTTTAAATCAGCATTTTCAAACTATTTAACGACTACTTTTAATATGGCTTTCCCGTTAAGTACTTTTCCGGATTTAATCCTTTTCATATAATTTCCCCACAGTAAACTTGTATAGTCCCATTCATTGTTAATGATTAATGTATTTATCCCATCAACTTTGTCAAAACGACAAGCCTGGGTGCCATCAGAAAAAATTTTAATTATTTCATTAGAACCTGATTTGAGTGAATAGAAATAAATATTTTCCTTGAGCGACCTTGCGATATTGGAATAAGGCAATTTTTCATGCGGTCCGAAATAATAAAATCCTTTGGTGTCCATTTCCCATTCATGCTGTGGGTTTTTACGGTAATTCATTATTGGATTTACATTCAGATCTATTTCGCCCGTTGGAATTCCAAGGTGCAATTGAGGGTAAGCTGTAAAGTAGGAATTCCTGTCCCATGTCAATTTATCAAATGATTCCCCGGCAATAAATTTTATTCCGGCTTCCTGAATGTTTCTCCCCTCAGGAACATCATCAATTTCATAATCAATAACGAATACTCCGTTTTCATCTATTTGGATGGTGAAACTTGCAGAAATGCTGTCGCAAATTCCTTTTGTATTAATGGTTGCTATTCCGTCTTTTACATTAAAAGCAAATTCCCTGCATCTCCAGTTTTTAGCATAATCCTGCATTTCGATGGAGGAATAAGCAACATGTTTACCTGGAAGTTTTAAATTGATATATGGCCCGGATTTTATTAATACTTTTTCATTTATACAAACATTTTCAAGTAATCCGGTTTTCTTGTTTACATCCAAAACAAAATTTTTCCCTGAAAGGTAAATTTGGTCGTTTGTTTCATTTATACGCAGATTCCCTTTTTGGCAAGCCGGTAGGGTGACTTTTCTTTCTCCAAGTCGAATGTTATATTCATCTACAAGTAGGGTATCGTTTTGATAGAAACGAATATTCAGCTCATTTTCAGTATTCCATTTATTCGGGGGAATTACAATTTCACCATTTTCATGAGGTTTCAAATAAACATTTTTCAATTCACCCGATCGACCGTCATATTTCCAGGTAATTTTCAATTCGCTAAAATCAGTATGATCGAAACGGTTATGAACAGGAATATTTAGTTTTGTATCAGGCAGAAAATCTTCAATCTGTTTTACATTAATTTTAATTGGAGAATAAGCCTTTTTTGTAAGCCAGAATTCAGGTTTTTTTCTTCGCCAGGTATCCAATATCCCCCATTCTCCATATCCTATGCATGGCCCCGTATAAGTTGGGGGGCTTACTTTCGGATCGATAATTCCCCACCAATCGTTGAGGCCCGGCAAATCTTCCGGGAGCATAAATGTTTCATCTATCATACACCAAATGGCACCACCCAAACCACCGTCGGCCATGAAAACATATGTCCACATGCTGTCCAGGCTCTGCCCCCAGAAATTTCGCACGTTTGGGTCATACTTTAGTTCGTAATTATTATAGGTAGCCACATGCGCCCATTCATCGAACAAAACCGGCATTTTTCCATAGCTAAATCCTTTTGTCGCTTTTCCATATTGATTTAGATCTCCTCTCCAGTCAGGGTAGTGCATACTCAGGATTTCGTATATTTTTAAACTATCTGGTACATGACCGGGATAACTGAAAATGACAGGTCGGGTAGGGTCGTTTCCCTTTACCCAATTAAATGATTTAACAAAATTACTTCCAAATACATTTTCATTGCCAATTGACCAAATTATCACACTGGGATGGTTCCGGTGGTTTTGCACCATCTCTTCAAGTTGCAAAAGGTATCTTTCAGTAAATTCAGGTTCGTTTTGTGTTGTGCCGGTAGCCTTGTAGGCTGCTGTGCGGTGTGAGCCCACAAAACAAACCGCAGTTTCGTCTTCCACGTAAATGCCATATTGGTCGCAATATTCCAGGAAAGTTTCGGATGGCGGGTAATGCGAGGTCCTGATAAAATTCATATTGGCCTCTTTAGCCAGCAAAACATCCAGCTTGTCATACTCCGGCGTAGTCATTCTTCCCAGCAGAGGATGGATATCGTGGCGGTTGGCGCCCCTAAGTTTTACCTGGTTTCCATTAACCAGTAGTTTGTTCCCATCGATTTCCACAACGCGGAAACCTATGTTCCTGGCTGTTTTCATCGTCACCTTCCCGTCTTCCGATAAGGTGACCACCACCCTGTAGAGATTGGGATGTTCGGCATCCCATTTTTTTGGATTTTCGACCCGGGCAGTTAACGTACCGGAAACTTCGCCGGCATCTTTGCTGAATGTTGTGATCAACTTGCCGGCATTGTCAAAAATATCGATGGTTATGGTGGCCGGTTCAGGTTGGCTGAGTTCATACATAACTTTGAGTTCTGCGTCAAGGTAATCCTCATCCAGATGGGTTTCATAGAACAGTTTACTAAAATGCTGCTTTGGCAGGGCAGTCAGCTCCACATCGCGCAGTATCCCGCCAATCTGATGTTTGGCATAGCCGCTGCCGTATGATATATCATCTGTCCGGTCGGTAAACTCAAGCGCTAAAACAGCCTCTTT
This sequence comes from Bacteroidales bacterium, assembly GCA_016933115.1. Classification (GTDB taxonomy): domain Bacteria; phylum Bacteroidota; class Bacteroidia; order Bacteroidales; family JAADJA01; genus JAADJA01. The sequence continues at coordinate 3,659 of JAFGBL010000266.1, forward strand.
GCCTGGCTCAACATGGTCGGTGATATCACAACTCCATTTGGTAAATCCACCATGATGGTCGCGTATATAATGGCCATTGACCCAAACCCGTGCATAACTGTAAACTCCATAAAAATTGAGCAAAATATGTTTGCCTTCATAATCGGCGGGAACAAAAAACTTGTGCCTGTAAACATATGGCTGATCGTGCTTTATGGCAAATCCCTGCATCTGGCATTCACCCGGGATCTGTATGTCAGCCCATTTTTGAAAATCAACGCTGTTCCCGTGATAATTTTCAGGCGGATCCATAGAAAATTTCCAGGTACCGCTTAATGATATAACAGGATCACTTACCCCTGCAACCTCAATTTTTTTTATTCCTGAGCGCTTACTGCAACCGAAAATAACGATTGATAAAACAATTAAAATTTGTAATAAGCAAGATTTCATTCTAATAAAATATTTACCAAAAAATAATATAAATAGCAGATAATAAAAGAATTATAATAATCGAAAATAAATTAAAGACTTTATCAGTATTAAATATCTC
>JAFGBL010000267.1 GCA_016933115.1 Bacteroidales bacterium
TAACCTGTCGGTGATTTTTCGTCCCTTATCCCATGGAATGTTGCGTTCCCATTCAGTAGCAAATTCAGTTTTAAGCCCTTCGCTATAAGCCATGGTTTCTGCTTCGTTTTTAAAGTATGGGCTTAAAGTTCCAATTTGCTGCATTTCTGTTTCGGCCCACCAAGGTAATTTAATTATTGACCCATCTTTATTATAGGTCATTTTGGTAGCACAAATCGAACGTCTTTCATAATGTTTCGACATGGTTTGTTTCAGAATGGCATAATTAAACCCGAATACATAAGAGTTTCCTTTGTAGTCTATAATTCCGGGATGGTTTCCATTCGACCTTCCGTCGGGATCCATTATGGTTCCCATACATTTCCATGGCCCTGCAGGGCTATTACTTATAGCATAACCAATGCCTTCGGGGCAACAACGGGATGCCCATGCCATGTAATAAAGGTTGTTCCTTTTCCACATCCACAAACCTTCTGTAAAAGAAGCCTCGGGAGGTGTTCCTGTAAAATCGATGGTAACAACCTGTATTTCACTTGCAAGAGAAATCATGTCTTCGTTTAACAGAGCATAATATGCTGGGCCATTACCTCCCCAATACATGTAAGCCTGACCGTCATCGTCAATAAACACGGTTGGGTCGTAATCGCCATGATTTGACCTGTAAACCAAAGGTTTGCCAAGTGCATCAACAAACGGCCCGTAAGGCGTGTTGGATACGGCTACACCAATGGCCATTTTCCCCTGGTAAATTGTGGGACAGTATAAATAAAACTTCCCGTTTCTGGCTATACACTGCGGAGCCCAGGCGCTGTGACCGTCGGCCCATTTAAATGTTTTGTAAGGCTCTTTTACTCCTGCAATTATTCCATGATCGGTCCAATTGACCATATCGGTGGAGGTGTAAAGCAACCAGTTGAACATTTCAAAGCCAAAAGCATTGTCCTCGTCATGGCTGGTATAAAGGAATACTGTGTCGTGATATGACATTGGTGCGGGGTCGGCAGTATATTTGGTTTGGATAATGGGGGTTTGTGCAAAACATATTGCTTGCATGGTTGTTAAGACAACCCAGAAAACTGTTTTTTTCATATTATTTTGAGTATTTTGCATGGTTTGTATTTATTGTATTGACACTGAAAAGGCAGTAGTATTGTATCCCTCAAGCTTAACCCATGCAGGTTCAGCACCTTTCCAAAGGGTTGCCTGAATCTCGGTAGTTTCGCCGGGGAAGATGGTAACATAATTATCGTCGTATTGGATGGGAAGAATTTCATTTCCATCCTTTTCAGCACAAATTGTTGCCCGTTCAAAAAAAGCAATATGCGCAGTAGGGTTATGTAAGCTGATTGTTATATAACTTTCGTTTCCAGCTTTCTTTTTTTGCGCTTTTATTTCAACATTTGCAGCAGGCATGGTATTTAATGCAATCATATCGGCCCATTTTTCCTGTTGCAACGAAGTGTAATAATCATTTTTCCGGGGCCCTACATCATCATCTTTTTGCGATTTCCAATAATTGTTTTCAATGATGAGTTTTCCGTGTTTATCGAACAACTGGCAGCGGACAAAATAGACTGGTGTACTCCCGGGATACCTGGGGAGGGACATTGCCTGGTTTGTACCATTAAAAGATACCGAGATGTCGTCTACAGAACGGTCATCACGTAGTTTGCCATCAAGGTCATAAATACGTACACGAACACGTAATCCATGAACATCGCTGGGTGTTTGATTGAAAATAATAATATTGGCTCTGCTGTTGTCGCCGGTTGCGTAGGAATCGAATACCACTGAAAGTGGTTGCAACCCCTTTTTTGCCCCATAGTAAACACCACCCGGGCTCATGTAATAATCTATAAGGTTGCCATAGAACGAGGGCCAGTGGCTGTTCAACATCCAATAAACAGTCATTTTATGCGAAGCCCAACCACATGCGGCAAAACTTTCAAATTGGGCACGAACATTCTCGTAATGGGCAAGATGGGCTTTACGCACAAAATCTTCAATATTGGTTGATGGTCCGTAGCGTTTTTCCAGTGCAAGTTGAATATCACCAAGTGAACAATTATTTGGCCAGGCTCCGGCATGCATAAACCATGTATCATTGATTGGCCAAAGTTTGTCTTCCGGGATGAATTTCCTGAGACTTTCCAACGTAGGGATTTGTTCGTTGTCGCCCTGCTCAACAGTAGAACCGCAGGTTGCAGGGTATTTTCCACTGAACCAATAACTGGGCGGTCGCCAGCAATAGGGGCCTTCCATACGTATGCCGTCCCACATACGGTTCCCGGTTGAGTCTTTGGCAAAGGCTGAAACCGTGTTTACCGATGCGTTTTGCCAATGTAATTCATCCAGAATCCTATTATATTCGTTTATGGTTTGCTTTGGCGGTATCCCATCGCTGGCATTTGACCATACGAACACAGATGCATGGTGACGAAGCAGCCGGATTTGTGATTGAAGGCTCTGGGAGGCTATGCAAAAACATTCATCGTCCCATTGATCCCATTTCTCCCACTGGTTGCAGCACATCCATCCGAACATTAGCGGGATGCCCTGCTCATCGGCCAAATCAATAATATGTTTACTTGAAATTTTTGATTCCCACCGGAGGAAATTAATGCCCAGGTCCTTCACATAGCGCAGTATGTCTTCTTCACATTCCGGGTCATATTTAAAAAGAAGGTCGGGAGTGTAGTTGCCTCCCCTGACCAAAAAATCACGGCCATTCACCTTCAGGTAAAAGTTGCCACCCTCTATTTGGGGAAATTTATTATTATTGTCTCGATGTTGTGTGATACTTCGAATTCCAAAGCGGATATTGGTAAAATCTGAAATAATTTTATCATGTTCAAATTCCAAATGAAGGTCATAAAGCGCCGGATCGCCCATGGTGTATGGCCACCAAAGATCCGGGTTTTTTACGGTCAGTTCCGGATATTTATCGGGATCAAACACAATCTCCCTGTCTTCGTTTGGAAAGAGTTTAATTGATTGTTCCATGTGTATTGATGTTTTCCCTTTCCGCGAAATCGTTCCTTTTAATTTCCCTTTTACCGGCTGTTCCGAGAGATTGTGCAGGTCAGTAAATATGGTAAGCCGGGCTACAGAATCGGCAAGCAAAAGTTCTGAATTCACCAGCGCATGGTTGACAGAAACGCTGCCGGTCAACCGTAAATAAACAGGTTTCCAGATGCCGGCATTACGGTCAGGAACGAAAGAAGTGATGGACCCATAATCCTTATCATCGGGGTTGGCATTGTATCCCATGTATTTCCAGTTAATCCAGTCAAACCAGCTATCGGCCAGTTCCACACCATTTACATTCTGTACTTTCTGCTCAGGAGTTACCCTTACAGCCAGTGTATTATCCTCTCCTTTTTTTATAAATGGGGTAACATTAAATTCATGCGTAACATACATCCCCACAACCTCTTTGTCACCGGCTATTTTAATGCCATTGAGCCAAATTTCAGCCCGGTAGTTAATTCCAGGGAATTCAAGCGTGTAAGATTCACTTTTAGGGGCTTTAAAGATTGTACGGTACCACCAGTCTTGCTTGTATAAATCCTGCGGGACTTTTTCCCGCAGGTTTTTACCAAAATACAAGTTCCGATAAACACCATCATCCTGAAGTACCTGAAGCACCGTGGCCGGCATTTTGCGAACCGTGTGCCAATCCGCATCATTGTATCTGATAATAGAAACAATATCACCTTCTTGTTGTACTTCAGTTGAAGATATGAGTTTCCAATTCTCAGAAATTTCAATCCGTTCTGATCCGCTCATTACCTCATCAGGGGTTCCGTTGTTCATAGTTAGTTTTACAGGGTACTGTGAATAACAAATTGCTCCAATAACCGATGAAGAAATCATTGCAACACTTGCAGCAAGCAACCGAATTCGAATCTTTTTGATTGATTTTTGCATGGTTGATAATTTTTCAGTTAATCTTATTTATACATCCTTTTAATTGCCTCTGAACCCCATTCCAAATGAATACCCCATCTAAACCATTAGGCAAAATAATTTCACCCTTAAGTTGATTTTCGTTGTCTTTTCCGAGTCTGACATAAATAGTTCCAAGCCTATGCGGCAAGGTTGCATCTATATTCTTCAAACTTCCTAGATTAGGTTCTATCTTTACAGTTTTAAAACCCGGTGAAGCAGGTTTAATGCCACTTACCAAGGATAAAAAGTAATAAATCGGCGAAGCACTCCATGCATGGCAATCGGAGCGTGTTGGGTCGGGCGTTTCGGCAAAAGTGGTCAAGCCGTAATCCAACATCTCTTTCCAGGGATTTAATAATGCTGTAAATCGTGCAGCCTGTCCAGTTTTTTCAAGTGCTTCGAATAAATAAAACTTGAAATATAATGTACATTCAGCTAATTCTTTATTATTTAAGATTTTATCAACGATTTTTGATTTATCCATTGATTCCGGGAATGTATTGGTTAATATAGCCAAAACGTTTGCATGTTGGCTAAAAGTCTTCTTTTCAGGAGAATCGGCTATCAGCCCTTTATCCGAATCGAAACAGGTTAAAAAAACAGCTTTTTTAATTTTACCTGCCAGATTTTCATACTCATTGGCAATGTCGTGCAGACCATATGCCTCAAATACCACTGCTGCCTTTTCCAGGGTATAAACAAATTGCAAACTCAGAATGGAAGAATTGCCGGTATGGGCGGCAGGCGGATTACCATTGTCCCATCCTTCTGAATAAACCCAATCAATAAAATCCCACCATTCAACGGGGCCTAACATGCCACTGGTATCAATCCGGTTTCGAAACCAATTGAGTGTTTCCTGCATTCCCGGAATCATGGACCGGATAAAAACCGAATCGTCATTTAACATCCAATAATCATAAACCATAGTCACCCAAACCAGTGAAAAAGTCGGAATAATCTGGATTTGGTTACATGGAAAGCGGCTTTGAGTTATCCCCAATGGTAATTGTGAATCGTGTAAAGCAGAAATGGCATTTTTGATCAACCTTGAATCTCCTGAAACATAGGTTGAAACCAATGCCTGAATACGGGCGTCGCCAATGTATTGTAGTTGTTCGTAGTAGGGGCAATCAAAAAATGTTTCGTTTGCGCACAGGCGCTGGGTACGCCAGCCAACATTCCAGATATCTTTTAGCTGCTGATTATCGCAGTTAAACGATGCCTTTTCTTCAAAAGGATATGCCGTGTAAATACTAAAAAAATCGTTTAAAACCAATGGCTCTTCTTTTGTTTCTATTTCCAGTTCAATATACCGGAAAGTTCGCCACCATAATGGCTGGAATATACGATTTGTCCCACCGTCACAAATAATTACATCGGAATTACCGGTTATTTTTTTGCTTTCAATGTCATTTCTGTTACCCTTATTTCCGGTACTATCAAATAAACTTTCCGCATAGGTAAGTTTTATGGTGCTTTTTTGTCCATTTGAAAAATTTAATACCGGATAGGCAGTTGTTAAAACATTTTGGTCAATAAGCAGCTTTACTCTCGAATTTGCTGAAATGGTGATTGGTGTTTTACCCTTTAGGAAACCTTCAGGGATGTTGGAAATATCAGCCCGACGTACTTTAAAAAATCGCTGGTTTTTTTCTTCCATAAAAAGTATTTCCCTTTGTGTAAGTAAATGGATTGAAGGGCCGCCCCATTCACCCATACAACCAACCGGTTTTGCGATTTCAACTTCTTTAGCTTGTTCCCACCCTGATGAATTAAAATCTTTTTCCATCCAATTCCATGGATGCTTTTCACAATTAAATTCCTCGCCGGCACCTGCAACATAATATTTGTTAATATTTACCGGAAGAGGCTTGTAGGCCATATCTTTATAGACAATCCAACTTGTATTTGTATTAATAATTTCTTCATTCTTTGTGTTTCCCTGGATTATAAACCCTGTTTGACCTGATATCTGTGCCAAAGGACTATATCCGGCAAAATTCCATACCATGGCAGATATTATATTTTTACCTGTATGAAGAAATGAGGAGATATTGATACTTTCAAAATTCCATTTGAAGAGATGACCTCGTGCAGGCCCCTTACATACTTCTACACCATTTACATACAATTTATAGCGGTTGTCGGCCGATACATGAATAATAAATTTACCGGGGATGGTATCAATTATAATCTCTTTTCTGAATAAATAAACCCCATATTCCGAATTTGAATTTTCAGGAAATGAAATCCATTTTGCTGTCCATGGTTTGTAAAGCAATTCGGGATTGATTTCGGCTACCTGCTGTGCTAAAAGTTTTGCACTAACCAAACATAAAGTCAGAAGTATTTTAAAATAACGTTTCATATAGGTCACTTTTTGACGATCATATAATTTATGGCTTGTCTAATTTAATTATATTTCCGGGAATAGTTATAACCATTTCATTTTGGTTTCTAAAAACAACCA
>JAFGBL010000268.1 GCA_016933115.1 Bacteroidales bacterium
GCATTACTTATAAAACATAATATTAAGACTTCAACTCACAAGGGTGCCCGAGAAAAATTTGGTCAATTTTTTGTTAAAACAGGTAAGATCGACAGGTACATGGCAAAGCATTATACAGATTTATTTGACAAGCGAAGTAAAAAAGATTATACTGACTTCTTTGACTATGAAGAGGAGACTGCAACAAATTTATTACCAACGACCAAACAATTCATTAAGAGAATAGAAGTTCTTATTATTGAAGGTAAAACTGTTTAATAATAATACTCTGTGGTTTTAATAATGATCACAGAGAGTTTCCCGTCAGTGCAACTTTCCTTCAAAATCTGACATAACATATTAGCAGGGTTATGCCCTGTATCCAATTCTGAACAGTTTATGGAAAGCTTTGCATAACGTTTTTCGTATTTCGAAGACGAACCTCAAGATCAGACCCATATACCACCGAAACGGGCATCGGATCGAATCTCATATTTGCATTGCCTTTGGGGCATACACCATATATAAGGAGGTGGAGAGAAGGCTGGCAGAAAAGGATGTGCCTCTAAGCTCTACAAGGGTGGCGGAACTTACGAGGACCATGTATACCATTAAAGTCAAAATCCCAGAAACCGATCACTGGGAGACCATCCCCTTTGAGTGGACCGAGGACCAGGACCTGGTCGGCAAAATCCTGTACTAAACTGGCCAGGGTGTCCCAATGACGAAAACAGGAAAAGAAATGAAGGGTGAAATTAGGAGGGGTATTTGTTAGCTCTGAAAATCTGTGCTCATTCATTTCACCAGTTTGGAGAATCATCAGTCATTCTTCCCAAAAATTGTCGTTGATTTTTTCAAAGACGGGCAACCTTTCCAGCGGTACATCAATACTGTACTCGCCCGGGCCAGGGAACACTTTATCCTGATCATCTTTCCACTGACCGGCCGGCAGAATAACCTTTCGCGATTTTTGCGATTGATGGATTACGGGAGCTACCAGAATATCATTCCCCAGCATAAACTGGTCTTTGATAGGGGCAAAACCCTGATGAGGAAAAACATATTCCATATGTCGCACTACCGGTTCTCCTGTTTCTGCCGATTCTTTAACCAGCCGCAGAATGGTATCCAGATATTTTTTACGGATTTTGACAGCCATCTTGGTTGCACTGAAATGTTCCTCATCCAGGATCCTCCAGGGCGCTGCAGAGAACTGCATCATCGGCATCAGGGCATGAATTTGCGCTGACCGAACGACCAGTTCCTGGTCAATGGATGCAGCATTCAAAAAAGATTGGAACTCTCCACCACCAATCATATCGGGACAGGTAAATGAGTATCCCATTAATCCCTGAACTACAATATGAGGTATAAGTTTTGGCAAATCATCCCAACTATGGTTTTTGTCACGAAGTCGTTGCACCAATGGCTGTCCGGCCATTTTCCACATGGCCCGGTATTCGTTTAACGGGAACTGCAGGCCTATTTTCCCAAAAAGCGATGTGTGTTCGTTCGGACTGACCGGATTATAGCTTACTACATTGTTGTAATACTCGGAATCCCCAGCATCGAATTTAAATCCATCCACTCCAAATTCTGACTGCAATGTGTTCAGTTGCGCAACAAACCACTCACCAGCTTCCGGATTTGAAAAATCGAGCAAAGCACTATATCCATTCCACCACCTGATGATTGCCGGATGTCCGTTCAGATTTTTTAAAATGATATTGTTTGCCCGCATCCGCCTGAATATCTCAGAATCGGCACTTACAAAAGGGCAGACCCAAAGCATCACCTTAAAACCCATAGCATGAAGTGAATCCACCATTTGTTTAGGCGCGGGGAAACGTCCGGGATGAAACTTCCAAACCCCATAATCTTCCTGCCAGTTATCGTCTATCATAATAACTCCCGGTGGGAATCCATTATTCATGATGGCATTGGCGTATCTAAGAATATCTTCCTGGTTTTGATTATACATCAGTTCAATCCAGGTATTGTACTGAGGGAACCTTACCAGATCAAGATCCGGAACCTTTCCCGATGGGGGAAAATACTTTTGCGATGCATGTAAAAAAGCATCACGTAAAGTTGAATCGGTATTGGAATAAATAAGCTCACCCCCACATGTCTCGACTTTCAGACTCCCCTTCTCAAAATATATTTTGAGTGGTTCTTCAGACCAGATATACCGGCCATCGGAAGAAAGAAGCAAAGGCTGTATCTGGTTGCCATAATTGTTTGCATACATATTAGCCCGGTAATCATCTTTTACAGGCATCAGTTCACCATGTGTTACTATGCCTGTCCACCATTCGGTATCACCAACCTCCAGCGAAATTTTTTCCAGATTTTGAGCCCATGCACTTCCTGCCATTAAAAACAGGAAAAAAGCTATCTTCCATTTTTCTTTTACATTCATTTTTATCTGGATGTTATTTTAAAATAATCGAAATCGGCATAAGATGTGCGGTAGAGCATATCCTGTGCACAAATTCCCCAGAATGTGCCGGTAAAACCATATTTATTATTGTAATCGTCAGAAAGTTTTGTTGCATCCAGGGCATCTCCCGCATTTATCCATTTTTTGCCATCGGACGAATAATAAAATCGGATAGAATGCCCGTGTAACTCTCCCCTCAGGTAAATTTTATCCCATCCTTCCACCGGAATATTATTTTGCAGTAACTCCTTTGTATTCCAGCCTTCACCATCCGAAATAATCACGTTGATGTTTTTACCTTTAGCTTCATTTCGGCTAATTCTTATATAATAAAAGTTTCTTGTATCGTAATAACAGATTAAACCCGCCATTTGCCGGAAACCTGCAGGATCGAACTCCACACAGGTTTCGGCGACAGATTGAAGAGAAATTACAGGACGTGCAATCATATTCTGGTCGTAGAAAGAGCGGAACGAGTCACCGCCATATATTCGCAAGAAACCATTCCTGGCCTTTAATGAAAAAAGCGAGGTATCGATCGGTTTTCTTGGCCGCCTGTAACCTATGTCAAGCGCTTTATCTGAAAAGTCATCACAATAAATGCCGGAATCCAGGTGGGTCCCTGAAACTCCTTTCAGGGGTATGGAATCCTCAGGGAATGGGCTTGCTGTGTAGTTTCTTAACCATCCGCTTTCGGTCCATACCATTTTCTGCAGGCATCCTTCGCGACCCAAAATAGCATATCCTTCTTCCCTGTCGAATTCATTGTTTTTGTATACCGGTCTGCTTGCCAGGTGTGCCATGTACCATTCTCCATCAGCAGTTTCAACAAGTGAACCATGTCCTGCTTTTTGCAGTCTTACATCCTTTCTTTTTGATGACGACAGTACCGGATTTTGCTCATCCCATTCATAAGGCCCCCATAGTATTTTCGACCGGGCCACGGAAACATTATGTTCCCAGCTTGTCCCGCCTCCCGCAACCATAAGATAATAGTATCCTTTGTGTTTATAAATGTGTGGCCCCTCGATATCGCTCTTCTCAACTATTCTCTTTAAAGATCCTGTCAACTTTTTTTCTTTTGTGGAGAACTCCTGCATTACAATTCCCCGAATGGAACTCTGGTTGTTATTGTTTCTGAAATCAATTTCATTGGCCAGTAACCAGGAACGTCCGTCATCGTCATGAAAAAGGGAAGGATCAATACCCGCAGCGTGAAGAAAAACAGGTCCCTGCCATGGTCCGTGCACCGATTCCGACCAAACTACAAAATTCATGGCATCTACGTACGGCCAATCGTTTGTTTTAACGTTTGTGTAAACGACAAAAAAAAGTCCATCCTTATAACTGATCTGAGGCGCATAAATCCCTCTTGAATTTCCCGTACCTGAAAGATTTAAAATTCTTTCATCTTTCAACACATAGTCCACCAATTTCCAATCGGCCAGATTTTTTGAATGGTACACCGGAATGCCGGGAAACCACTCAAAACTTGAAGTTATTATGTAATAATCATCGTGAACACGAAGAATATTTGGATCAGGATTGAACCCTGGCAAAATTGGATTTTTAACGAAATGATCATGGCCTATACTATTTTGAGCCAGGGCATTTGACGCAAATATGAAAAAGACGAAGCCAAGAAAGACTTTTTGACCAATTTTCATCACGTAAACGTCTTTCAATCATTAATCATTAGAAAAAATAAGTGGGGGGCTGATAAATCCGTTTTCGATTAATTTTGGTGTTCCCAACAATACTCCCCAGTTATAAAAAGGGTCGCTGTTGCTGTTTTTATCACCCGAAGTTCCGGTTAACGCATTGTAATTTTCGTAAATGTGATTCTTATCGTCCCAGTTTTTCTCCAGAAGCAAAGCCGACTTTTCAACCAGTGCTTTGGTGGCCTCGGGCAGTTTGTAATTTTTAAAACCCAGGTATGTGTAAAAATTAAGTGCCGACCAGATTCGTCCGCGCCAGTAATTCTGTTCTTTAAACGCCGGGTGATTTCTCGCCGTCGATGGCATAATCCATTCACCCCAGAAATAATCGGGGTTGAAGAAATATTTTTCAATAACCTTTTCGGCCTGTTGTTGTGTATAGAGGCCGGCAATGAGCGGGTAAAACACGGTTGGGGAAATCACTTGCTGAAATTCACCGGTATCCCATCTTTTGTTTTTAAAAACCTCTCCGGTTTTGTCAAAAAGTTTTTGCATATTCTGCATATGCTTTTGTTGTCTTTCTTTCAGAATTTTTGCAGAAGCAGAATCGCCCAATTGTTCGGCTATCAAAGCCAGGTAATGGCAATCGGCAATGTATAGACTGTTTAATCCGACATCCCACAATTTTAATATACTTCTTTCCTTGTCGAATGGCACATCATCATACATGGGGCTGTTGTCCAAACCTGATTCAAGGGCAGCCCCAAATCTTTCATTCACACCTTTTTTTTCCCATTCATTGCCGGTTACAGGTTCATAGTTATTGCTGCCGTAGCAGAGAAGTCCTTCATACATGCGGTTTTCCAGCCACCAGGTATTCCATCTGAGCAGATTGGGGAAAACTTCTTCCAGCAGCCAGATATCGTCAAACTTCTTATAGGTTTCCCAAACGCAAAGCGCTCCAACGGGGGGCATACTTCTGTCTTTAGCAATAAAACCAGGCGTGGCATAGTTGGGCATCATCCCATTGGGGAGAATTTCATTGGTTTGCTCAATGATATTGGAATATGCAATTTCTTTCAGTCCTAAAGCAGCTGCAGTGTAACCCAGCGGATACATTTCCCACACGAAGATGGCATAACCACCATTCCAATAATTCCAACGGCGGCTGTCAGGAGTTAAGACTCTGTTTTTTGATGGGTCGTAAACAGTCAGCCAACCGAACATGGAGGATGTGATCTCGGCTATCTTTGCTGCTTCTCCAAAGCGATTAAAATGCAAATCCATTTCAGAAGAAGCGTTTTGGATAATTTTTTTTATTTCATCCAGGCTTAAATTATTTCCGGTCGAAATTCCCACTTCATTTTCCAGTGGTGTGGCTAACGTAGGGAAATGGGTATATGTATAGGGTTCATGTGAAGTTTCTCCGGTAATGAAGACATTCTTTTCACCAGAAGCTAAATGAGCTTGTATTTTATTATCTTTTATTTCAATATATCCCGGCCGGTTCCATAAAACAGAACCACCAACAAGCAGTGACGGAACTTTCAAATGTTTGTTTTCCAAAAGCTTCACAAGCACTACCATTTCCCCATCTTCGGTTATTGCCGACCGGACATTTATTCTGTAACCATACCATTCCAGTTCCAGATTTGTAAAATTGCCGTCTGCAGAGCGGGCTTTGTGCTTTCCTTCCACATTATCGATGCCAATCAGGGGATCAAACAATACCCATCCGCTCGAATGGTCTTTCAAACCAATATTCAGAGAAAAAGACTCTGGCATGTGCACAAATGAAGTGATGCTTCGCGTATTCCAGGTGTTCCATCCTGAAATTTGCTGCTGTTTCATAATGCTATAACTTGCTTTATTCTGCGAATCTGCAGGATAATTCTTACCGTGAGAACTTCCGTAATGTCTATTCGGAAAAAAACTGATCATACATAAGATGATTAGAAATAATAGCTTATTGCATACCATCATTTTGATTTTAATTCTTTTCATTTTTCCTGTTAACTATGTAAATATTACCAATCTTATTACCTTGATACTATAACTGATGCCGAATCGCTGAAAGCTTCTGAAATAAAGCAAACCTTGAAAATACCTGATCCTTTAAGTGAAATTCGATTTTTTATTTCGGTACCGTGTATGATCCGGTTAAGAACTGTTTTGCCCTGTATATCGATTACGCGTATCAAACCTTGTTGCTTTGATGGTATTGTTATCCAAATTGGTTCGCCGACCCTTACCTGTGTCGGGAAACAGGCGAAACCTGTTTTATCCCAATGCTCTGTTCCGGTGATTCGGGCTACATGAAGCATTATTGAAACAGATTTTCCCCAATCGTCTTGTGCGGTTGCAGTTACCTGTACTTCGCCTTCTGAAATTGCCGTAAAGAGTCCGTTTTCATCAATTTCTCCCAGCCCTGAAATATTTTTAGCATGCCAGGAAATTTCTTTGTTTTCTGCTTCCCCGGGAAATACGTCGGCAAAGACCTGAATGGTTTTTCCCGGTTCAACTACAGAGTCACCTGTTGCAGTATAAAGCAATATTTTGGTCACCGGGTGGCCAGCCAACCCATAGATGATTCCTCGTCCGCTGTTTCCGGTATAAACCAGATTTTTTATTCTCGTATCGGCTTCTAAAACTGTAAGGCCCGGAAACCTGTTTTCATCGGGATTTGATATTAATTGCCAGGTTTCACCTTCATTTTCCGATTTGTATATCCCATCAAAGCTACTTCCCGCCAAACGGCCATGCATATACACAAAAGGTTGCTCCGGGCTGTTACCCTTTCCAAACGCGATCTGGTACGCGTATTCAACTGTTGCTATCTGGCCGAAACTTTTTCCTCCGTCAGTTGAGCGGAAAATTTTCCTGCAGTCTTCAGGAATCCGCATATTATCATTGGGCTTAAATGTTATCCATATTTCATTTTCTTTTACAGGATGGGTTTTCAGGTTGGTTTGAATATAATATTTTGGAAGATCGGAAGCCCCTGATTCCCAGTTTTCTCCTCCATCTTCTGAGTAAAAAAGGCATCCGTTGTTAAAGTAGTAAAATTTCAATCCATTGACTTTATCAGCCGCCAGCACTTCGCCATTCCACCATTGGTTCCACTTTTGAAAGAAAGGATCTGAAATATTTGAGCGGGTGATATCGGAACATTTCAACCAGGTCCTTCCTCCATTTTTAGAGTAAACCGGCACTTCTTTTAGCGAAGGAGCCCAGACCAGGTTTTCCGAATTTTTTGAAGAAAAAACAATGGAACCTCCAATGAATTGATTCGAAAGCTTTTTCCATGATTTACCTTCATCAACTGAAATTCCGTTGATGATGTTTCCATGCAGGTTACTTTCGTCAAAGCCAACCCAGGCCATTGCATCCGGATTGCCATGACAGACATCGACACTAGTAGCCTGAGCTACCCAGTTAAATCCGTCAAAGACTTTCTTTGCCGGCACAACATCCTTATTCTCATGAATGAATCCGACCATGTCGCCTACGGCACTAAAAAAATCATATCCGCTAAACCGGGTTGGAATTGCTATATCCTGGACCATTAGCTCTTCCAGCCCGTTCATTTCCATATTCCATTTTACGGGCGATGCTGTAATATCATGGGTTACCATAACTCCATAGCCGGTTCCCTGCCACACATTTTTCGGATTTTGAGGATCAATGACCAGCGAAGAGTGTCCCCATTGGTTTGCGGATTTCGGATAATATGCCGGCTGTTCAATCTCACAGATAATCTCCGCCCAGTTATCTCCTTCATCTACAGAACGATAGATGTTGTGGTTATTGCGGGTCACCATTAAAATATCAGGATTTTGAGGATCAGCAAAAATTCCTGAATAAGCATGATAATGTCGTGAATTTTCGTTGAAGGGAGTAATGTCAAACCAGGTTTCGCCCTCGTATTTTTTTACCTGACCGGTTGATGAATTTTCATCTCCGCCAAAAGATACAAGCAACGCTCCTTTTTGAGTAACATGCGCCCTGACCGGATTTTTATCTGTCGTATTAATTGGGTTCCATGTTGAACCTCCATCGCCAGAACAGAATACTCCGTGGTTATAAATTCCAATATAAATTTTTTGCGTAACTTTTTCATCCTGAACAATCGATTTAGAATCAAAAACAACAAAGGTTATTCCCGGATCTGCAAAGGATTGCGGAAATGATTCCGATTCAATTTTTTTCCAGCTTTCGCAGGAAAACATATACAAACCGTCGCGACGTGATCCAAAAAATAATCGATCAGGATTGACCGGATCTGCTGCAAGTCGTTCCCCGGTTGTCCCGCGATATAAATCATTTCCATTGGTGTAAACAGAAAACTCTTTCAGTCCTGTTGATGCCCAGGACCGGCCACCATTGTATGATGAAAGTACATCACCTTTATTGTTTTCCGGCGGATTATTTCCACGTACAGCAATAAAGACTGCCGAAGGTTCTGCATCACACAATGCAATGCTTTCAACATATAATACTCCTCTTTCTTCGACATTGAAATGATCAGTTATCGCTTTCCATTGCCGTGTTTCGCGGTTAAAACTAAAAACACCGCCTACATCAGTTCTTGCGTAAACCATTTCAGGATTTTCAGGATGAATGACGATCCCGGTTACATAACCCATACCCTGGATATTTGCATTTTTCCAGTTCCACTGTTCCTGACTGTAGCTGAGATGAATTGAGATAACGAGGAGACAAAATATGGCAAAAACTTTTTTCATGAATATATTGTGGATTTTCTAATAATTCGGATTTTGTTCAAGTGCTTTATTCAAATCCACTTCCGAACTTGGCAACGGGAAATATTCATTTTTGCCATCGACAAAGGTTGTCAATCGGTTTCCGTCCTTATCAGTACCATGAATAAAATCTGACATTTGTTCTATCCATCCTTTTTCCCTGTATCTCCTCAAATCATAGAATCTATGGTATTCACCGGCAAGTTCCAGCCGGCGTTCGTGCATAATCGCTTCCGGAATTTCCCAATTGTTCTGGGCCATAAGAGTACTAACCGGTTCGAGCCCCACCCGGCCTCTGACCATATCCATGTATTTTTCCGGATTGTCGTTCCCGGTGTGGTAAACTGCTTCGGCATACATGAGCAAAACATCGGCATAGCGCAAAAAACGCAGGTTATTTTCGCCATGTTTTACATCGGTTCTTGTGTCGGTAGGGAATGGTGGATAAAGTCCTTTTTTCGAATGATATCCGGTACGGCTTCCTCTCAGATAAATGTCTCCCACAAACTGAGCATAGTCTGATTCGGGAGTGGCATCGGCATACAAAGTATCGCCAACCCGCCAGGCTGTTGCAAATATTCTGGGATCATCTGGCTCGTAACTGTCAACAAGATCTTTCGCAGGCAGCACCTTCTGCCATCCTCCAACCTGCGGCAATCCCATTACGTATTCACGCAATGTGGTATTTGCCCCGTCGCCGAGTTCAAACCAGTGACCAAAGGGCAGGCCTACCCACGAGCTGTATTGTATTTCAAAAACCGATTCTGCATTGTTTTCGCCCCCGGTGCCTCGCAATGGAATTTCAGAAAAAACAGATGCAAATGCATAAGCGTGAGCATAATAATCGGGATTGGCAGCAGATGATTGAATTAAGTTGTATTCGCCTGAATGAATAACATTGGATAGCTTTTCTTCTGCCAGATCGTATTTTTTCCAAAAAAGATAAAGTTTACCGAGCAATGCCTGTGCTGCGCCTTTTGTTGCCCTTCCAAGGTCTTCCAGTGGATATTCACTTCTTAACCATAAATTTGCCTCTGCGATTAAAAGGTCGCTTTCAATATGTTTATAAATCTCCTCTGCTGGACTTTTGGGAACATTGCCTTCTCCAGGAGAAAGCAGGGTTGTTACAAGCGGTACTTCTCCCCAAACCATAACCAGGTGCCAGTAATAGAGTGCCCGTAAAAAACTGGCTTCGCCAATAAGCCGTTGTTTCAATTGGTCGTTTTCAAATTCAATATCAGGTACTTTTCCCAGAAAGTAGTTTGCCCGTGCAACTCCAACATAAAGCGCCTTCCACACCTGCATCGTGTATTCATGTTCACTCATCGAAGCCGCAAAAACGTCGAAATCCCACCCTTCAATATCAACGTGGTCATCATCGGCAGGGAGAATCATCATTGTATATTTCCACCCGTACAATGCCTGTCCGGCGAGTACCTCGTAAATACCAATCAATCCTTCTTTTGCCTGATCTTCTGTTGAATAATAAAATTCGGTTGTTAAAGCTGTGTTGTATCGGTCAAGAAATTCTTCATCTTTTTCACATGCACCCAAAACAAGCATCAATAAACCGGCCAATAATATTCTTTCGATTTCTGGTTTCATTTTTTCCAGTTTTGTTTTTAAAAATTCAGTTGGACCCCTGCAGTAAAAATTTTCGATCTGGGGTAAATTCCGTAGTCTATTCCGTTATTCAACAATGGCACAAAATCGTACCTGTTAACCTGTTTCTGTCCAATGTCAGGATCGTACCCCGAGTAATTCGTCAGCACCAGAAGATTATCGGCGCTCAGGAAAATCCGTGCCCGTGTAACGTTCAGACTCTCCAGGAAATTTGCAAAATCATAACCGATCTGAACATTACCCACCCTTAAATACGAACCATTTTCAATCCACCAGTCCGAATTGCGCCCATTCAGGTTATTATCGATAATTGCAGCCCGGGGAACGCTGGTTGACAGATTATCGGCTGTCCATGCATGTAAAACCTCGTCCAATTTGTTGCCATCGGTTATTCCGAGTGAGGCGTTGTTTCCGGGCAATCCGAGCAGTTGTTTTTGCTTATTGTAAATCTCAACGCCTTGCACACCTTGCAAACTCAGAGATAAATAAAAATTGTGATAGGTTCCGCTAAAGGATACACCGTAAACAAGATCGGGTACTGATTTTCCGATGTATGTCCGGTCATCATCGTCAATATAACCGTTACCGTCCACATCAACGAATTTAATGTCGCCCGGCTGGGTAAGAGGGGATTGGTAATGCCTTACGATATTTCCCTGGTCATCTCTGACAATCAGTGATTCAATTTCTTCCTGATTTTGAAATATCCCATCAGTTTTCCATCCGAAAAAATAGGCAATAGGATAACCTTCCTGTGTCATAGTTGGGGCCAGTTCATTTTGATTTCTGAAATCCCGCCCCTGTATTCCTTCGGTGCCAATATAATTTACCTTGTTTTGAATCGTGGTAAGATTTGCTTTCAGGGTATAGTTAATTTCCCCTTCCATTTTACGGTAGCTCAGGTCAAATTCGAAACCAGAATTTGAAACTTCTCCCAGGTTGGAAGGGGGGTCGGTTAAATTGCCAATAATGGAAGGCTGAGGCAGGATAAGAAGCATATCCCTGGTTCTTTTGCTGTAATAGTCGGTGGTAAAAGCTAATTTGTTCTCAAAAAAGGTGAGGTCGAGTCCGAAATTGATTTGCTCAATGGTTTCCCAGCCAAGGTTTTTATTTCCGGCATTTACCGGGTAGGCTCCGGGAATAAAATCAATCCCGTTAAACGTGTAGTTTGCATAGGGATGAAGTCTGATTTCTCCTTCCCACAAATACGGTCTGAAATTCTGGCTTCCGCTTTGTCCCCACCCAATCCTGATTTTTCCTGTTTTAACAACATCGGGCACTATTTCGCGGATAAAACCTTCATCCAGGAATTTCCAACCAACTGAAGCAGAGGGGAAATTTCCAAATCTTTTGTTAGGTCCGAAAATAGAAGAGCCATCCCGGCGAATACTTGCAGCAAGCAAATATTTCGATCGATAATCATAAATTACTCTGCCCAGATACGAGGATAATGCCCATTCTGAAAAATATTCCATGGCAGACGTGTTTGTTGCATTGCCAATTAGTCTGAGCTCAGGGTAAACATATTCGCGGCCCGTTGCAACCAAATTGGTGGAGGACCAGTATTCTCTGGTTTGCCCGATTAAAACATTAATATGATGCTGGTTTATTGATTTGGTAAAATTCAGTGTATTTTCCCATTTCCAGTTGTAAGTAATATTCCTGCCGTCAATCAATTCAGCGCTTCCCTGGCTTTTTATTCCCATATCGTATTTCGGCACCCACCTGTTATCCCGGGTTAGGTTTGCGCCTATGCTTCCACTACTTTTTATTGTGATATCTTTTATAACTGTGATTTCGATATATGCGTCGAGTCTAGGATTGATAATTTTTTTATTGTTGTCAATTAATTTCTGAATTCCAATCATGTTTGTTGTAGTATTGTTCCCGGTCAGGTCAACGGAGGGACCCGCAAATCCACCCAGATTGTTTTCATCATAAACAGGCATCAGGGGCGATGCAAGCGCTAAGTTCTGAAAAGCTGTACCGGCATCCTGGTAACCAATGTTGTTGTAAATATATGTAGCTGAAAATGTTTCACCTGCTTTAAGCCAATTTTCAATTTTGAAGTCTGCACTGCTGCGTGCTGTAAATTTTTCATATCCTGTTTCGGTAAAAATACCTTCCTGGTTAAAATACCCCAATGAAAACGCATAGTTGCTTTTTTCTCCTCCGCCTGAAGCAGAAAGATAATAATTCTGCACCGGGGCTACCCGTAGCGCTTCGTTTTGCCAATCGGTATTAATATTTCCATTTGCTATTCTTGCGGAATCGGAATATGCAGCAGGAACGGAAAGGTTTGAATTGGCATATGCTGTATGCATAAAAGAAGAATATTCGTCGGCATCAAGCAAGTCGAGCTTTTTACCGGCTTGTTGCATACCCGAGTACATTGAAAAATCCAGTCTGATGTCTCCCGACTTTCCACGCTTCGTGGTAATAACCACCACACCGTGTGCACCCCGTGAACCGTAAATAGCGGTTGCTGATGCATCTTTTAAGATTTCAATGGATTCAATGTCATTTACATTCACGTTTTCCATTCTTCCTTCAAATCCGTCAATAATGAAAAGCGGATCTGTTCCGTTTACCGATCCGATCCCCCTGATTCGGACGTTCATTTCTGCACCGGGTGCGCCGGAGCTAGAAGCAATATACACGCCTGCAGCCTTTCCCTGAAGTGACTGCGAAAGATTTGCAGATGCCGTTTTATTAATATCTTCAGAAGATACTGAAGTGATGGACCCGGTTACATCCGATTTCTTTTGAATTCCATAACCGATAACAACTGTTTCATTTAAATTGATGGATTTTGGCGTAAGACTGACATTCAATGTACCGCCTGCCTCAATCTTTTCTTCTATTGTTTCATAGCCAATAAATGAGAAAACGAGTATGCTTCCTGTCTGCGGAACTTCAATTGCATATTTACCCTCAACATCAGATACTGTTCCTGTAGTCGTACCTTTAATGTAAACATTTGCTCCGGGCAAAGGTACGCCATTGCTTCTGTCACTTATGGTTCCTGTAACCCTTATTTGGCCGACGGCTCCGGTCAGGGTAACTAAAATGAAAAAAAGTATTGCCAAAATTACCAGCAAGACTTTTGATTCATTTTTTAAACTTGTCCTGAGTTGATCCAGTTTTTTCATATTTTTCGTTTAATACTCTTCGTTTTCAAATTCTACCCTGAGACTGCCCATTGTACTGCTGTGACAAAAATAATCGGAGTTTCTCTTTCAGAGGGGCAAAAGAAATACATTAAAGGGGGTGGATTTGTCCATGGGAGAATGACAAACAAATATTCTGTGAAAGCAGTAAAAAGAGGCTACAAAGTCTGGGTGTTTTTTTGATTCAGCTGTTTTTTCCTGTATTCGGTCGGTAAAAGACCGAACTGTTTTTTAAATAATTTGCTGAAGTATTTTGGATTGTTAAATCCGGTCATTATGGCAATTTCGGCAACATTGTATTCTTCTTTTTGCAGCAATTGTGCTGCTCTTTTTAACCGAATGGATATCATAAAATGATGGACCGGCATATCCGTAACTGCTTTTATTTTATGGTAGAGCTGGGTCCGGCTCATACACAATTCGCTGGCATAATCCTCAACATTGAGGTCCGGATTATCCATATTGTTTTCTATTATTTTTATTGCTTTCTCAAGAAAAATCTTGTCCAGCGGCTGAAGGTCAACCTCCGAAGGCTCCAGAAAAAACCTTTGACCAAACAGCTCTCGTAATTTTTTGCGTTGTTCAAGCAGGTTAATAATTCGCGATTCGAGCACCTTTAAGCTAAAGGGTTTTAACACATAACCATCAGCTCCCAATTCATATCCCTCAATCTGATCGTTGTTGGTTACTTTGGCCGTGAGCAACAAAACAGGGATATGATTGACTCGTTCATCTTCTTTAATTAGTCTGCAAAGTTGAAATCCATCCATCTCCGGCATCATTACATCCGAAATGATGAGATTTGGAGAATGTTCCAGGGCCAGCTCAAAACCTGTCTTGCCGTTTGTTGCCTCATACACCTGAAACTTCCTCCTTAAATTTCCGGCAAGGTATTCCCGCATTTCATCATTGTCTTCCACCAGCAAAATTTGAGTTTCTTTGTTTTGTCCATTGAAGCCCTCTAATTGATAATCGCCCGAAACATTCAGATTTTTTACCGGCAAAGAATCGCTATCAAATTCAAATTCACTGGCTGAATTCCTGACAACTTCCGCCGCTTCGAAACATTCCTCTTCTACGGGCAACACCACAATAAAACAGGTTCCGTTCTCCAGATCTGATTCAGCCCGGATAAAACCCTTATGAATTTCCACCAGTTGTTTTGTCAGGGCGAGGCCAATTCCCGTTCCCTGATTCATTTCTTGATGTTCATCAGCGCAACTATAAAAACGATTGAAAATGTTGGGCAATTTTTCAGGCGGAATATATGTGCCTGTATTTCGCACAATAATTTCAACAAAGCTTTCGCATTTAAATTCTGCCTTCAGGATTTCATTTTTTGTTTTCTGGGGTGGTTTATGAACCGAAACTTCAACTATACCGTTTTTCGGAGTGAACTGAAAAGCATTGGCCAGCAGATTTGTCAGTATTTTTTCTACCTTATCGGGATCAAAATATACAGCCGATTCAAACTCAGTAAGGTTTATTCTGTAATCGATATTGTTCTTTTTCGATTTGGGGATGAATACCGAACATACGGTTTGAATAAAATCGGTAATATTGCTTAGCTCTGCGTGTAACCTGATAAATCCCGACTCAGCCTTTGCAAGTTCCAACAACTGGTTAATCAGCTTTAACAATTGATGGGCATTTTTAAAAATCAGCCGGTACTCGTTTTCCAGTTCAGGATTAAAGTCCTTCTGATCGAGTATTTTTTCGATAGGGGATAAAATTAAAGTGAGTGGTGTACGGAATTCATGGGTCAGATTCGTAAAAAAGCTGGACTTCATTTTGTCCAGTTCCTTCAGTTTTTCAGCCTGGCTTAAAATTTCGTCCTGATGCTGTTTCAATTGCTCATTGGTGTGCTTCAATTGCTCTGCCTGAGTTGAGATCTCAATTTTTTGTTGTTCAATTTGAGCTGTTCTTTCCAGTACTTGCCTTTCCAGCACAAGTTTTCTGGATTTTATTTGAGCAATTCGGTTTTGATACCATGCATAAAAAAGCACCACCCAAAAAAGTGAGATTCCTACCCTGAACCACCAGGTTTTCCAGAAAGGGGGCACAACGGTAACTTTGACAGCAAGGCCTTCTTCATTCCAGACATTGTCATTATTGGATGCTTTTACTCGAAATGTATAGGTGTCGGGTGGTAACTTAGTATAGGTTACAGTTTGTACTTTTCCTGGTGTACTCCATTCCGGATCAAACCCTTCAAGCTTGTATGAATAGTTGTTTTTTGCAGAGTTAATGTAGTTCAGGGCTGAAAAGCTGAAGCTAACAATGGTTTGATTGGGTTTTAATTCTACTTCAGTAGGTTGGCTATGGTGAACTTCCCATCCCAGACCTTCATTTTTCCGGGTATTGAAAATTCGAACTTCATTGAGGACCACTTCAGGAAGCAACTTGTTATCAATAATCTCATCAGGATAAAATGAAACAATCCCGTTAATTCCTCCGAATAAAATTTTACCATCGCAGGATTTGAAGGCGCTGCCCGATAAGAATTCATTCACCCGAAAACCGTCAGTTTGATCGTAAACTGACAAATGCCCGGCATTTGGATTAAAGCGTGCAATTTCGCGGGATGCACTTAACCAGATATTTCCCAGGTTATCGCTCACCATAGCCCTTATGCTGCTGTTTATGTTCCAAAGCGGGTAAGTGGACACATATTTTTCTGAAAGTGTATTAAAAGCCGAGAGTCCGGCATCAGTGGCAATCCATATATTCCCATCTTTCCCTTGCTCAATTCCAACAATGGTGTTGCTGTATGCATGAGGGGAAACTGCAACATCCATTTCATAATGTTTGAAAGTATTGGATTCAGGATCAAAACGGTTTAGTCCACCTCCCGAAGTACCAATCCATAAAAATCCGTTTTTGTCTTCAAAAACAGGCCCTACATTGTTCGAGCTGATGGACTGATTATTTCCGGGTTCGTTCAGATATGAAAAAAAGCTATTTGTTTCATCCATGTATTTACTCAACCCGCCACCTCCTGTGCCTATCCAGATTGTACTGTCTGAAGCCACAAAAATTTGCCACACCGATGGGCTTTTCAGTGAACCCGGTTTTCCGGAGTCAAACCCGAACCGGATAATTTTTTGCGTTTCCGGGTCCAAAACATTCACCCCCCCCCGGTCGGTGCCAATCCATATTCTGCCGGATTTGTCTTCAGCAATTGCCGTAACAAAATTATCAGAAAGTTTCCTTTCGTCTGGCAAATCAATTGAAAAATGCCGAACTACTTCATTTATACTGTTTAGCTGATACAACCCGTTTTCATTTCCCACCCAGGTAAATCCTTTTGAATCGATCATTGTGGAATAGGCAGCGCTGTTTGTTCCAAAACCGGTATTTAGTGCAATAGACCTGAATTTTTTCATTTTTTCATGCATAAACAAAATACCATTGCCAATGGTGCCTGCCCACATAATGCCGTTGTTATCGAAATGCAAACAGCGTATATAACTGGAATGAAGTTTCTCTCCAACTTCTATTTCATCATTTATATTCCGGACGTTGAAATGGTGATCAATACGTATCAATCCCTGCCGGGTACCTATCCAAATATTTCCTTTGTCATCTTCTTCAATCGCTTCAACAAGATTAAGGCTCTCACCCTCGCTTTTTGTTAACATTGCAAGATTAAAATGCCTGAAGTGGCTTTGCCCGGGATTCCAAAAGTAGACTCCATGATGGGTTCCTATCCAGATTCTTTTTTGCAAGTCAATGTGAACTGTACTGATTTTTTGTTTCGCCAGATCATTATTCTCCGGAAAAGCAATTTCGTTAATCGTATGATTATTTTTGCTGTAACGATACACTTTACCGTCTAAACAGGATATGATAAAATTCTGATCGTCTTCAAATTCGAGGTGAGTAATTTTAGAAAGGAAAACGCTTTGCTCCTGATTATTGGGTTTATAAAGCGAGATGCTTTCGGTAATTAAATCGAGCCTAAATAGGCCCACATTGAAAACTGCGAACCATATTTCGCTTTCGTAAAGCGCTATTACTGAACCTACCGTTAGTGCAGGATTGGGTCCTTCATTTAAAATATCTGGCAGATATTGCTGAAACGTATTGCTTTCCGGATCGAATTTATTCAGGCCCCGTTCCGTTCCAATCCATATGCAACCGTCTTTATCCTCCCGGAGTTGCCAGACAGAATTGTTGCTGATGGAAGTCCAGGAATACGGACTGTTTCTGTAAACAAATACGTTGGTGCCATCATAACGTGCAAGCCCATCCCGGGTGCCAATCCAGATATACCCACGGCTGTCCTTTAATATGGTTTTAACACTGTTCTGCGGCAGTCCGTCTTCGCTGGTTAAAAAATGAAAATCATACTCCTCAGACATTAGCTGAGCCGGACTCAGAAAAAGAGCCGGCAAAAAGAACCATAGCCACCCGCAGCTATAAATTCGTTTTTTTGTATTGCCTGAAATTGATCTCATTTTATCGGTTATTCAACCTGCTCTATTTTCCCGGATCTTTTTGTTTTAAAAACGCTAAAAGTAAATTGTTTTATTTGTATTCACCAAAAGAAAAGCCAATAAATGAAAATCCTTATTCTTTCAATATGCTGATTATCAACAAATAAAATTCGAAAACAATCGAACAGCCACGAAGAAAGAAAGTGGAGAAAACGAAATTGCCAGACACGGAAATATTATAATGGGTTTTTTTGGCTTACTTTCTTTAAATGACTTAAAAATACAGGTAAGGAAAGGAAGACATGTATACAAAACGTCCCGATATGGTAGCTCATT
This sequence comes from Bacteroidales bacterium, assembly GCA_016933115.1. Lineage (GTDB taxonomy): Bacteria > Bacteroidota > Bacteroidia > Bacteroidales > JAADJA01 > JAADJA01. The sequence goes on from JAFGBL010000268.1 coordinate 18,412, forward strand.
TATTCAAAGATTGTGAAAGGAATAGTATATGTTTGATGTTGAAGTTACATTTATACTACGAATAAATTGCGACCATGGAAAAAAGAGAACGTGTTTTAATGGCACTGGATCATCAAAAGACCGACAGGCCGCCTTTTCAGGCAACATTTACACCTGAGTTTGCACAACGTCTGGCTAATTTTTTTCAGATAAACTACGCTCATGTTCATCACGATCCGCATAACGGCAGGTGGAACGGATACGAATTGGAAAAGGTAACCCAGCAAGATGCACTTCAGGCGGGTATTGGTTGGTTTACCAATTATTACCACGACACTAAACCTTATACAGATGAATGGGGTGTTTCCTGGAAAACAGATAAGTATTCTACTCCTTTTGGAGAAGGCATTTATACGAATATTTTAGAAGCCCCCCTTGGTGATGAAAAAAAACTGAACGGATATGCTGCACCCGATCCGACACGTCCCGATCTATATAAAAATCTGGGGCGGTTAATCAAAGCGTATCAGTCCGAATATTACATTATAGCCCGGATTCATTGCACTATTTTTGAAACCGCCTGGGCATTAAGAGGATTCGAGAAATTAATGATGGACTTTTACTTAAATTCTGACCTTGCCGACGAAATTCTGGAAATTGCTTACGGTTACCATGCAACAGTCGCCAAAAAAACTGCAGAAATGGGGGCTGACATGATTTGGTTGGGAGATGATTTTGGTGCCCAGGATGCAATGCTTATCGATCCTGAATTATGGCGTATATTTTTTAAGGAGCGAATGGCAAATCTGATTTCTGAAGTCAAAAAAACCAAGCCGGATATAAAAATAGCCTATCATACCGACGGCAATGTCTACGACATCATTCCCGATTTAATAGAAATTGGAGTTGACGTACTGAATCCAGTTCAAACCGAATCAATGGATCCTGTATTGCTTCAAAGGAAATATGGGAAAAATCTCTGCTTTTTTGGCGGAATTGCTGTACAGTCCACCCTGCCCAAAGGGAAACCTTCAGATGTCATCCATGAATTCAAATTCCTTTTACAAACTTTAGGTAAGGACGGGGGTTGGATTTGCTCCCCAACCCACCATGTTCAGCTTGATACACCGATGGAGAATTTTTTAGCCCTGGTTCCTTCATCATAAAAAAGGTGATGCCCTTCAACACAAAGAGCATCACCTTGAGGTTGCTAACTAACTGACTACTACTGCTTATTTATTACAATGCGCTGATTTGCGACTTTACTGTCCACGGTTTTTACATTTAAAATATATACTCCGTTTTTAAAGGAACCTGTAAAAATGCGATGCAGATTTTCGTTTAAATTCTGTTCACTGTAAACCTTCTGCCCCAGGGTATTGTATAAATTAATTTCTGCGATAGTATTATTAGTGTGAACTGTGAAAACTTCATTTGCCGGATTGGGGAACACCAACAATGAAGTTTTGTTTTTTACCGTTTGGGCTGAAGTTGATTTTTCAAGAACCATAGTTCCAAATGTTGAAGGATTTTCCCATGCTTTATTAATAGGGTCGTGTGAAGCTATGACGGCATCTCTTTCTCCACCGTCATCGTCGTCATTTATTTGAACATTAAAACCAATCATTGCACCATCTGACGGAGTAAATGGATTTCCGGGGACTTCAATCGTAGTCCAGGGATATTTTACTTCAAAATCATAACCGTTATCTGTGTCAACTATTTTGAATTCCACACCATCAACGGCATTAAAACTATGTTCCAAAATGACCTCGTCATTCCATCTAAAAGCATAATGATAATCATCAAATCCATCGTAAGTAGTCCCTTTTGAGTTATTGAGATCGATGAACATATCAATGCCGTCGTCCCGGTAACTGTCATTGCTGTCTTTTATTATTACATCGTCAGTAACTGAAACGAAAAAATAAAGTCCCTCTTCATCCCATATTACTTTATACGAGCCTGACAAATCACTTTCATTGCTAACAGTTCCTTCGGAAACCAGCGCAATGGGATATGTCTGCTGGGATTCCCAGGAACTTTCCTGCGACAGTCCATCCATAACCATTTCCGAGGTATTGTTGTTTGCCGTAACATCTTCCAGTTTAAGGGTCAGGCCTTGAGAGACAACTCCGTCGACAACCACAAACAACCTCATTCCATTCTTAATGCCAGCATCCGGCGAAACGGTCTGATAAATATTGGCTCCTTCAATAACGAAAGCATTTCCTGACGGGTATTCGTTATAAAAAACACTTGCTTTTGTAGAGGCCGGAATGTTAATAATTTGATTCTCAGAAATCTCCCCGACCGGAGTTGATGTAATTTCCGGAACAGATGAATCAGTTATATCACCCAGCGAAATTTCGTCAATTATCACCTGTGCTTCATGGTACAAACTGGTTCCTGGGGTAGGGATAATTAAAAGTTTTTTTGCTTTGGCGGCAAATTCAGGTTCAAAACGCATCCGATAGGTAACAAAATCGGTAGTAGCTAAAAGATGCCAGTTAACTTCAGCTAAGTAATTGTCTGCTGCGTCGAAAAGTTGAATCCAATACTTAGCAGGCGTTTGACTTTTGGCTTTTATTTCAAGGAAGGGAGTTTCACTCATTTCGAGTTCGGTTAACGAATTGATGAAAAAACCTCCCCAGTTTGTTGGCGGCTCATTGTTTTTGTTCACATCAATTTTCAATGCACCATCAACCACATCAAAACTGTACGCCTTTGTATTCCCTGAATTATCAAGCCATTCCATTACATAGTCTTCATCGCTAAAATCTTCGGATACAACGTTGGCAGGCAAAATCACTTCGTTACCTACAAATATTTCATCGATGTACAAAGTGTCTTTGTATGCGACGCTTCCTTCATCAACAGTAATATGTATTTCTTTTAATGCAGAAGGATTCAATGTAACATCGGCACCACCGTTTTCCCAGTCTTTTCCTGACCACGATGCGAATTCAATATTGAACACTTCATATTCATCACCTGCCTTCAGGTTGATATAAGTTCTGTTCAGGTCGTAACCACTTTCATCAACAAAGCCAATACCTACGGTAACATCTGCAGTTACTTTCATTTTTACCTGAACATATGGGTAAGCAATTAAATCAAGTGGTCTTTGAGGTATGAGTTTTAGCCCACTCCATTTGCCAAGCGATTTATCTACGGCAATTCTCAATGCCTGTGCTGTGACTTCAAAACTGTATGCGCCGTTTCCGCTGTTGTCCAGCCATGTAAGGCTGAATTCTTCGGTATTGAAATCCTCACTTAAGCCGATTAAAGGTTTCATACCCAGGTCTCCGACCGAAATTTCTTCAATATACAGGGTGTCATTGTACGCTTCACTTCCTTCATCGACCGTGATATGAATTTCTTTAATGGCTGTTGAATTGAGTAAAACATCAACACCTCCGTTTCCCCAGTCTTTTCCGGCCCAGGAATCGTATTCAATATAAAAAGTAGAATAATTTTCGCCGGCTTCCACATTAATGTATTTTCTGTTCAGGTCGTAACCGGAGGAATCAACAAAACCAATACCCACAGTCACAGCTGAATTTGCCTTTATGGCAATTTTCAGATAAGGATGTTCCGATAAATCCAGAAGTGATGAAGGAAGGAGTTTCATTCCACTCCATTTTCCTTTTGACTTATCCACTGCAACTTGCAGAGCCTGATCCACTACTTCAAAAGAGTAAGCTCCGTTTTCGCTGTTGTCAATCCATTCGAGACTATAATTTTCTCCCTCGAAATTTTCTGAAATACCGGTCAAAGGCTGTGCTTCTGCCAGGGAAAAAATCAGGAAGAAGCTAAGAGTAAAAAACAGGTAAAATTTCTTTTTCATAGCATTTGATTTTTAAATTATCTTACAAATACGTATTTACTACGCCGGTAAAAGTAAACCAGGATAAAAAGGGAGGGGGGTATGATTTGTACAAAAAGAGTCATTGAAAAATACAACAATGATTTTTGCCGCAATGAATAGTAAAAATTTCTGTGAATACGATAATATCAGCATCTAATCAACCAACAAAATTAAAATTATAACGAGGTTCCTATGCGCATAATCTTCATTGATGGTAATAATTTCAAAGTTAAAAACCAGGCCATATACTGGTGATTTCCAGGAGACATGTGATCGGTTATTTTCAATTGACCGGTGAAGAATGGCCAGATCTCTGGGACATGGTGGACCGTGTCAGGGAGCATCTTCATGAAAAATTCAGTTCGGATGGTTTCAATGTCGGATCCAATGAGAACATGGCCGCAGGTCAGACCACCTTCCATTTCTACCTCCACATCATCCCTCGCTACGAAGGCGATGTGGAAGACCCGACCGGTTGGGTCCGCAACGTGATCACGGGGAAGGGGAAGTATGGTTAGGGTTCACCAGGCGCTTTTATTTTGATATCAAATCCGAATTATCATAAACTGGAAAGTTGAAAAGAACTTTGCCGAAAAGGGCTACCGGATGCATTATGAAATGTTGAAACCGTGTTCCTGCCTAAAAGACCAGGTTTGCCAGTACCTTGTGGAACTGACCGGGATCGAGACGAAGATCTGGATGCCGGCCTACTTTCATTGGTCTGGGAGTGGAGGGAACTAACTTTTATGATTATGGCGATGGATGGGAACACAGGGTCATGTTGGAAGACTAGATGTTCAGGGGGCGGCCTATTAAACATCCAATCTGTAATGATGGCGGAAGGGCCCGTCCACCTGAGGATTGCGGTGGTGTGGATGGTTATTATATTGTACTGAGGTCGCTGGCCGACCCGGAGGATGACGATTACGAAGATATGCGTACCTGGGTGGGGGAGGGCTGGGACCCGGAAAGATTCGATCCCTCTCAAAGGTGCAGATTGACCATCCATACAAACGCTGGAAGAATGCCTTCCTGAAGGCATAGCTTGATATTGAGATCGATAATAGCGGGGTATGAGCCAGAAGGAATTTGCTGTACGTTCATCAACGAGCAAAACCTGAAAATGAGTCTCCCTGACAAAAGATCATCCGGATCCGGTTGATATCGAACCGGATAATGGAAAATTGACATCCGATTAACGATCAGGACTACTGCCAGCACATTAGCCCTCAGACCTGTCAGGTGGTGTGGAGCGCTACCACCAGAGCGGTCTGGAGGAACTGCAGGCAGTCATCGAGAAGCATCATCCCCTGGGGTTCATCGGATGTCTCAGTTTGCGATACCCATTTTTGAGGGATCACAGAATGTGACCTGGATCTGATAAAATGAGATCAGAAACGGCCGATGGATAAGGGCTGCATTTATATTACAGGTAAAAGGAGCAACATGGCAGAGGAAGACTCTGAAATCATGATCCCGGATGAAGTAACCATGAATAAGATCTACCTGATCAGGGAAAGAGGGAAATGCTGGATCGAGATCTGGCTTATCTTTATGTTCGAACTCAACATGGAGGAACTGAACCAGCAGAACAGAAAACGAATAGGATACAAACGAAAGAACGAGCGATAGTCCCCACTAGTCGGCCTTCGGGATAATGGTGCCGAGTGACTAATAAATGTTATTTTGGGGGAGCAATTAATTTAAATTCAATTGCCAGGGAAAAAAGAATAGTATGGCTTTTTGAACAACTGATGGAGATCCAGCAAACTTCCAGGCTGCAGCTGGCCGCACGGTTCATCAACAGTACGGACAGCCATGTTTTCCTGACCGGTAAGGCCGGAACAGGTAAGACCACTTTTCTGAGGCAGCTCGCAGACCAAACCCATAAGCGCTTCGTTATTGTGGCTCCCACCGGGATTGCCGCCCTCAATGCCGGCGGTGTCACGATCCATTCGCAATTTCTCCTGCCTTTCGGCAGTTTCATCCCGGACAGGGAAATGCCCGAAACGGTCCACGAGGGCACCCCGTTCTTTAACCGTACCACGCTCATCCGCACCCATCCCCTGAACAGCATGCGTAAGAAGGTACTGCGCGCCACCGAGCTGTTGATCATTGATGAGGTCAGTATGTTGCGTGCAGATATACTGGATGCTATTGATTTCAGGATGCGATGGGCCAGGGGTGATTATACCCGCAGTTTCGGCGGGACCCAGTTGCTGATGATCGGCGACCTGTACCAGCTGCCACCGGTTGTGAAAGAGCAGGAATGGCAGGTGTTGAGGCATTACTACCGGAGCATGCATTTTTTCGAGGCCCTGGCCTTCCGGAAGGAGAAGATGGTCTGCATTGAACTGGACCGGATATTCCGGCAGCGGGACGACCTGTTCATCGGGTTGCTGAACAGGCTCCGCGAGAACTGTACAACCCCTGAGGACATCGCCGTGCTGAACAGCCGTTACCGCGCGCTGGCCGGGGAATACCCCAGCAGCCGGCAGCCAGGGGAGCATCCCGGACCTGCCGGCGGAAATGCAGATTCCCAGGCGGATGAAGAACCCATCATCATCACCACCCACAACCGGACGGCCGACAGCATCAATGCCGCTTGGATGGAGTCTCTTCCCGGTCCTTCCCGTTTTTTCGATGCGGAGATCGAAGGGGATTTTCCCGAAAAGCTGTACCCGCTTCTGGTCCGGATCGAACTGAAAAAGGATGCGCAGATCATGTTTATCCGTAACGATTCCGGTGAGGAGAAGTCCTACGTGAACGGTAGCCTGGCCCGGGTAATCCGGGTGGAAGAGGATGAAGTGACGGTGAAATTGCGGGACGGTGGCAGGGAATACCAGCTGAAACACGAGATCTGGGAGAATAAGAAGTATACGCTGGACGAAGAGCGGAACGAGCTGGAAGAGGAGGTCACCGGCACCTTCGCTCAGTACCCGGTGCGATTGGCCTGGGCGGTGACCGTCCACAAGAGCCAGGGGCTGACCTTTGACAGGGCGGTGATCGATTTGGGAAAAGCCTTTGCACCCGGACAGGTATACGTGGCCCTGAGCAGGCTTCGCAGCCTGGAAGGGCTCATTCTTCGCACGCGGGTCGATCCCTCCTGCATCATGAGCGATACGGAAATCAACACTTTCAATGCCGGGATGGACAGCCAGGAGTCTTTGCAGGGGCTTTTGCAGGAGAAACAACGGGAGTACCTGGAACGGTACCTGTCAGACACCTTCGATTTTTCTCCCCTCGAAAGGCATCTGGGGAACCTGGTAAAATTCCAGGGAGGTCAGATGGAGTTCGAGGATGAGGAGATGCGGGGAGCCATGCGGATCCTGGAGGAGCGGATCGCTGCGGAGCGAAAGAATACGGCGTTGTTCCGGAAGCAGCTGAGGAGATTGTTGCGATCCGGGGACCGGGATTTTTTGATGGGGCGCATACGAAGCGGACGAGACTATTACAGGGCCTTCATGGAAGAGAACCTGGAGCGGCTGCTGGACCATGAGGCGGAGGTCGAACAGCTTACCCGGACCAAAACCTACCGGAATGCCCTGGGTGAAGTGGAGCTGAACATGATGATCATTCTCGGGGCCCTGGAGAGTCTGGAGAACCTGACCGACTGCCTGCTTTCGGGCCGAAATCCTGAGAAAACAGGTACCGGGGACGGGGCGTATGTCCGCTTGAGGAACCGGCTGCGGGATCAGGCAGTGAAGGATGCCCGGGAGAATCCGAAATTCAGTTCCCTGAAGAGCGGGAAGAAGCGGAAAAAAGGAGTAAAACAGAAAAAAGGAGTAAAACAGGAAAAAGGGGCATCGGCCCGGCTTACCTGGTCCATGGCAGAGGAGGGTTTATCGCCGGAGGAGATCGCTGCTAAAAGGGACCTGGCCCGTTCC
>JAFGBL010000269.1 GCA_016933115.1 Bacteroidales bacterium
CCAATCATCAAAATTTTAGGTAACTTGTTTTTAAATAACATGTTATAGTTACTTTCTACCTTTTCCCGGGCAAGCAACGTTTTTATCAATTCAATTTCTCTGCCGGCACATTCATTTCCAACAATCCGGGACAATATCTTCCTTGATTTCCCGAATTGCATCCGTGTACATAACCAACGCGGGCTTTCAGGTACAAAGAATGCTAAAATAAAAAAGGGCACTGCCGGTATACCTCCACACCAAAACATCCAGCGCCAACCCATTTGCCCGTTCCATGATTCCAAAATATTCTCACCCTGAACAACAGGTTCAGCTATGAGCCAGTTTACTAATTGTGCAGACAGTATTCCGATAACAATTGTTAATTGATTGAGAGAAACAAATTTGCCCCGCACATTGGCCGGGGATACCTCTGCTATGTACATGGGTGAGATATTTGATGCAATGCCAATTCCAATCCCTCCAAGCACCCGGTAGAAAATAAACCAATGAATTGAACCGGATATGCCGGTACCAAGAGCTGCCGCCACGAAAATAGCAGCTGCTAAAATAAGCAAAGGTTTTCGCCCGTGCCGATCAGAAAGGCTTCCTGAAGTCATCACACCCAGCAAGCAACCCAGGATTGCGCTGCCCATGACAAACCCCTGCATCGACGGCGAATCCTGGATATTAAAAAATAATTCATAAAAGGGCTTGGCTCCTCCTATCACAACCCAGTCGTATCCGAACAGAAGACCACCCATCGCTGATATGAGTGTAATGAGAAGCAAATAAGACTTGTTTTTATTCCACATTTATCTCTGTTTTATTAATATGCCGTTTATGATCATAAAGGTGGTTCGTATATCATAAAGGAAAATGTAAGTTCTTTTTGAAAACATGTAAAATAATACTATTTTAAACAGAAATTCTTGCGCATCAATATTAAAATCAATTGTAATGCAAAATGAAATAACCATTGCAGAAGGGTTTAAAGGTGAGAAAGCTATAATAACACCATACAGCATAAGGGAATATCAGGAAATAAATCTAATAACAAGACAGTTATATTTGACACATATCGGATACTATCCTGTTGCCAGATACCACTTTCGTGAAAGAAGAGACGGTGCCAATGAGAACATACTTTTATTTTGTGAAAATGGAAAGGGATGGATAGAACACAGGAATGTCAGGCAAGTACTATCTCAAAACCAAGCCTACATATTACCTGCAAATGAAACCCATATATATGGTGCAGACAAACGTACCCCCTGGAGTATATACTGGCTGCATTTTAAAGGTCAACATGTGGGGATGTTTAATGCGATTATAGGCAAGGTGCTTTCCATGAAAAACTCTGATAATCCCAGGGAAATAGATCAGATTATGCTTTTCGAGGACATGTACCAAAATCTGGAAATGGGTTATAGTCCTGAAAATTTGGAATATGTAAGTTATTGTTTACTATATTTTCTTGCTTCCTTTAAATATCCTGATCAGTTCAAAAAAATCAAAGACGTAAAGATCGATAACGTGGTGCAACAATGTATACACTATATGAAAGACAACCTTGAAAACGAAATAACCTTAAGTAGCATAGCGAAGTATGCAGGCTATTCAAATTCTCATTTAAATACGCTCTTCACAAAGAGAACTTCCTACTCACCCATGGTATACTATAACCAGCTCAGGATACAGCGTGCATGTTCATACTTACAGTTTTCCGAACTAAAAATTAATGAAATAGCTTTCAGGCTAGGTTATTATGATCCTTTTCACTTTTCAAAAGCTTTTAATAAGGAGATGGGAATCACGCCCAAAACCTATAAACAAAAATACCATGATAGTTATTCTAACAGCTGATTTAAAGTAATTTACATATAGCAATTGAATTAACTCTATGCCTTATCTAAATCAGAATCATTTTACTTTTTGCCGGGTTGAACAACCAAAGTTGCCCGGCCATGAAATGATTTCTCCAATATGATGTTTTTCATATAATTTCCCCATGCCAGGTCCGGATAATCCCACTGATCATCAATATGTAAAAGAAAATCGTTCTTAACTTTATTGAAACGACATGCCTGATTTCCATCGCTATAAACCGTTAATGTTTCACCCGGCCCTGTTTTTAATGAATAAGCGTATATGTTTTCCTTCATGGACCTTGCAATATTCGATAATGGAAGCACTGTATCCAATCCAAAATAATAAAACCCTTTGGTGTCAAAAACCCAATTGTGATCAGGATATGTTCTGTATTTCATAGCAGGACGATAATTCAGATCAACTTCACCAACAGGGGCTCCCAAATCGTCACCAGGATATGCGGTAAAATATGCATCCCGGTCCCACGCTAATTTCTCAAAAGAACTTCCCATAATAAATTTGATCCCCAGTTCCTGAACCTTACTTCCCTCAGGCAGGCCATTGATATCAAAGTCAATATTGAATACTCCGTTTTCATCTGCCAGAAGGACAAAATCAACTTCGATATTATCATATAAGCCTTTTGTATGAATTTTAGCAATGCCATCTTCCAGTTCATATTTAAACCCGGTGCATTTCCAGTTTTTCGCGTATCCGGAAATTTTCCGGGTATCCCAAAGAGATAAATTGAGATATGGACCTGATTTGATTACTGTTTGATTATTCATATTGATATCTTCCAGCAGTCCGCTTTTTTTGTTTACCTGCATTGAAAATTTTTTGCCTCGAACATTTATAAGATCACCCGAATCATGAATTACCAACTTTCCTTTTTGACATTCAGGAAGTGTAATTTCTCTTTCCCCTATCCGGATATTATATTCATCAATCAGTGAAGTATCGTTTTGAAAAAACTGTACTTTCAGCTTTTCTCCACTTGTCCATGACATTGCAGGCACAACCAGTTCCCCTTTTTTATGAGGTTCCAGGTTAAAACCAGCTATCCTGCCACTTTTTTCCTTGTATTTCCACAGAATTTTCAATTCATTAAAATTGGTATGGTCGAACCGGTTATGAACAGAAAGCTTTAGCGGCTGATCCGGTTGAAAATCGTCAATCTGCTTCACAAGAATTTTGGTTGGAGAATATGCCTTCTTTGTTTCCCGGAATTCAGGTTTTTTTCTGCGCCAGGTATCAACAATACCCCACTCCCCATAGCCTATACAATGACCGATGAATGGGGGAGGGGATATCCGTACGTCATATTTGCCCCACCACTCATTAAAACCCGAAAGCGTATCTGGCATCATGAAGGTTTCATCAATCATTCCCCAGATGGCCCCGCCTAATCCGCCATCGGCCTCAAATACATTAGTCCACATGCTGTCGAGGCTTTGCCCCCAAAAATTGCGTACATTGGGATCAACCTGCAGGGTATTTTTATTGTAGCAGGAGACATGCGCCCATTCATCGTTCAATGCAGGCATTGATGCATATGAGAACCCTTTTAACACTTTACCATATTGCTCCAGGGTTCCATTCCATTGCGGATAATGCATGCTAAGAATATCATAGACCTTCAAACTATCAGGTACCTGCCCTGGATAACTGTAAATGACAGGACGTGTCAAATCAGTGGATTTAACCCAGTTGTATGACTTCAAAAAGTTTGTACCAAAAGTATTTTCGTTCCCAATCGACCAAATGATAACACTTGGGGAATTGCGGTGGTTATCCACCATTTCGGCCAACTGAGACAGGTATCTCCCGGTAAACAACGTATCATCCTGGGTTGTGGCACTTTTCCTAAAATCTTCCGATCGCCAGCTATGCACGAAGCAAACTGCTGTTTCATCTTCCACGTAGATCCCAAATTGATCGCAATACTTCAGAAAAGCTTCGGATGGTGGATAATGAGAAGTCCTGATAAAATTCATATTGGCCTCTTTTGCCAGCAAAACATCCATTCGAGCATATTCGGGCGTTGTCATCCGGCCAAGTGTCGGATGAATGTCATGCCGACATGCCCCGCGGAGTTTTATTTCTTTCCCGTTTACTAACAGTTTGTTTCCGGAGACTTCAACCTCCCTGAACCCGATTTTTTCACTTTTTCGCATAACCAATTGACCTTTTTCCTTTATGGTAGACAGCACGGTATACAAGTTTGGATGTTCAGCATCCCATTTTAACGGGTTTTCGATCGTTAAAGATACCTGGCCGGATTGATCCGCATTTTCTTTTTCATATCTCCCGACCAACCGCTTGTTTCGATCGAATAGTTCGAATTTTAGTTTTGCCTGGGTTGCCTTGTTCAAACTGTAGTGAATATGGAGTTTTGCATCTGTATAGTCTTCATCGAGATCGGTTTCAAAATAAATTTCCTTAAAATGCTGTGCAGGTAATGCTGCCAATTCAACATTCCTTAAGATCCCTCCAATCTGATGTTTAGCGTACCCGCTTCCGTAAGAGATATCATCAACCCGGTCTGTAACTTCGACTGTCAACTCTGCTTTTTCACCAGCTTCGACTAGTGAAGTAATATCGCAGCTCCATTTGGTGAATCCCCCGAAGTGTTCCCTGACAAATTTACCATTTACCCATACCCTGGCATAGCTGTAAACGCCGTAGAAGTTGATCAGGATCTGTTTGCCTTCAAAATCTTCGGGAACGTCAAATGCCCGCTTGTACACGCAGGGGACGTCGTGTTTGATGGCAAATCCCTGCATCTGACATTCACCGGGCACCTGAATATCATGCCAATTCCGGTAATCAAACCCCAGGTTTGAAAAATTTTCAGGGGCGTTCATCGAAAATTTCCAGGCGCCGTTCAGTGATATAACGGGGTTCTCCACACCTTCAACCTCAATAACCGGTGGTATATTGTTGGAAGGATTGCAACTATAGAGAAGAATGAGCAACAGAAAAACAGATTGGATTCGTTCTAATTTCATAGTCTGGTGATTTTTTTAAAATGTTTTGCATGCTTCCACGTAAGCTTCAATATTTTCCCAGGGAACTTCCGGTTCGAGCATGTGGGTAGGACAACAGAACAAGCCTCCTTTTTCTCCTGCAAGTGAAAGGTTCCGTTGAACTTCTTTCCGAACATCCCCGGGAGTGCCAAACGGCATCAGTCTTTGAGTCCCGATGGTACCGCTAAAAGAAAGCCTGTCCCCGTATTTGTTGCAGATTTCTTTGAAATCCATACATTCAGGTTGTACCGGATTCAAAATATCTATTCCTGCTTCAATTAAATCATTGATAAAGGGTTCTATGAAACCGCACGAATGATAACTGATCAGAATATCGGGGTTAATCATTTTAGCTGACTGAATAACTTTTGTCAGCCTTGGTTTTAACCATTGCCGGTACATATTTTCGTCCATCATAATTGAACTCTGCATTCCGATATCGTCGCCCAAACCAATAATATTGGCACCAAGGCGGGCGAATATCTCAGCCCGGTAACAGGCTTTTTCGGTGATCTGATCGAGCAGCCAGGTTGCTTTTTCGTCTTCCATGGCCATGTCCATCATGAGAATATCCATTCCACGCATATACCAGGCAGTTTCCCAAATGGTGCATTCCTGCCAGATAAACGCGGCCAGACCGCGCTCGTGCAACTGATCAATTTGCTTTCCTATTGGCGAAAAATCTACTCCGGTATAATCAGGCATCGGGTATGCCAGCATTTGCTCCATGGTTTCAAAATGTTTCATCGGGTGGTGCATTTTGGTCATGTGCATCGAAGTAGGACTTTTCTCATGAGCCACGCCCCAACCATCGAATTTCACCTCGTGCTGGAATCCTTCGGGATAATACTGGTGCCAGTTAATTTCTTTTCTGCCGGGAATCATGTCCAGGTTCTCAAAATTCCATGCAAAGCCGGGGTCAATGATATTACGATACGGGAAGTCGAAATGGTCCTGATAGCTTTTTGCCTCCGGGTATCTTCTTTGAAATTCTTTTTCCAGGCTCTCACAAAGGACAAAACCAACCGGGACGGATTCATAGCCCTGTCTCCGGTACAGTTGCAGTAAATTATCTTTTGGCGTTTTCATGTTTTTTATTTATTTTTTCAAAAGAAAGTCAGGTAAATACACGCAAGAATAACCATAATGATGACTGACAGAATATTAAATGTCCTTCCGGTTTTGAACATTCCGGGTTCCGTATACAATGTTTTTTGCCCTATTTTATTAATATCTGGTAAGGAAATGCTAATAATGATCAAAGCAGTAATGAAAAATGAAATCAGCATTTGATCAAGAAAAGGGATACCGGAGAAAAAATATTTAATCAACGCTGAAACAGGGATCGATAAAAGAGTCCCCCACAAGGCAGCAGTTGCCGTGGTTTTTCGCCAATACATCCCTAAAACAAAAATGGCGGTAATGCCCGGGCTTACCATCCCGGTATATTCCTGTATAAACTGGAATGCCTGTTCCAGGTTGCCCAAACCCGCGGCAACAAAAACGGCAACAGCCATCGCGGCGATCGAGGAAATACGCCCCATGGCTACAAGTTTCTTTTCTGAGGCTTCCCGATTAATCCAGGGTCTGTAAATATCCAGTGTAAAAATTGTCGAAGTACTATTGATTATGGCGCTGAGCGAGGAAACAATAGCCGCGATCAGGGCAGCAAAGATCAGTCCCTTCACCCCGGACGGGATGATGTGCTGCAACAACCAGGGATAAGCTTCGTCGGGTTTTGCAATATCAGCATGAAGCGCGAAAGCAACGATGCCCGGAATCACGACTACAAAAGGCAGGATCAGTTTCAGAAATCCGGCAAACACCATTCCATTTTGTGCCTCCTGAAGATTTTTTGCTCCGAAAGCCTTTTGAATGATATACTGGTTGGCCCCAAAATAGTAAATGCCGGCAATCCATATTCCGCCAAGAATCGCCCTGATACCCGGTAAATAAGTATAACCCGGATCCGACCTGTGAATGATCATGTGGAATTTTTCGGGGATTTGATCATAAATTACTATAAATCCTTTTAAAAAACCGATATCACCTCCAGCCTTGTTCACCGCGATGTAAGTTGTTACCAGACCACCAGCCAGAAGGAAAAATACCTGGATAATATCTGTTTTGGCAATGGCTTTTAACCCGTTCAGCAAGGTATAGAGGAGTGAAAAAAGCGCCAAACCGGCAATACCGTATATCATGCGTATACCAAAAACCAATTTTAAAGTAAGGGCGCCCAGGTATAAAATAGAAGAGAGATTTACAAAGACAAACAAACCCAGCCAAAATACCGCCAGGAGCGATTTGACACGGTTATCATACCGGAGCGCCAAAAACTGTGGCATGGTGAAAATTTCGTTTTTGATGAAAACGGGCAAAAAGTATTTAGCTACCACAATCAGTATCAGGGCAGCGATCCATTCATAGGTGGCGATGGCCAGTCCGATCGCGTAGCCGGAGCCCGACATCCCGATAAATTGTTCTGCTGAAATGTTGGCAGCAATCACGGAACTGCCGACCAGGTACCAGGGCAGCGTTTTATTGGCGAAGAAATAATCCTGGCTGCTTCGTTCTCCGCCTTTTGAACGGGCAAGCCAGTTGCCGATAATAATGATCAGGATTCCGTAGAGAATGAAAATAATTGTGTCTGTCTGTCCCATTTGAAATTCAGTAGATAATAATTTATTATTGAACTTTTATCGGAATCATTACAAATCAATTTGCCAAATAACTGCTGTATCCGATTATCATCGTAGAAAAGATAATTACAATAATACCTGCAATCGCATAATTTCTGGTTTTTTTACTGCAGATTTTCCATTCCCTGAATAACAAACCCCATAAATTACTAAATGCTATAATCAAAGTCATGTGGATAGTCCAACTCGCAAAGTGATATCTGCCAAGCTGGGTGGTTCCCATTCCGTAAAACATATACTGAAGGTACCACAAAACACCGGATACAGCAGAGAAAAAATAATTGTTAATTTGAAGTCTCTGTTCTCCTTTAATCAATTCTTTCGCCACAATTGCTTTCCTGTTTCGAACCAGGTAATAAAAGAAATTAAAAATAAATCCACCCAACAGGAGGACAACCAATGTGGCATTATTTTTCATTAATGGCATTGCACCATATTCTTTTGCCACAGATGCAATTCCTTCTCCGGCAGTAATTCCGTAAGCTGTAAACGAAGCAAAAAAACCACAAATGAGGGAAACAATAATCCCGGTTTTGTAGTTATATTCCGTATTCTGTTTAGATTTTGTAATTTCATCCAATTCTTTGTCTTTTTCGTTTCCGGCCTTGACACATAGTAGAATCCCAACGATGTTGACCAATAATCCTGTTAACAGTATACGGCCTGAAAAACTGGAAAACAAGACGAAGAATTCATCTTTGATAACTAAGGGCAGGATAGTTCCCACAATGGAAGATAATCCTAACGTTAAAGCATAGCCGAGCGAATAACCAAGGTAACGGACAGCCAACCCAAATGTAATTGAACCGATTCCCCAAAAAAAGCCGAACAGGAATGACCCCACCACAGAATACTTTGGTGCCGACAGGACTACAGAAATCAGATTTGGAACTGTAAGCATTGCTACAACGACCGGAGCTACTATCCAGGCGAAAAATCCCATGATAATCCAGTAGTTTTCAAATGACCATCTTTTAATCTTTACATAAGGGGCCATAAAACTACCGGATGAAAAACTTCCTATTGAATGATACAATAGACCTAATAAGACATTCATAAATCTCGTATAATTTATCTTTTTAAAACATTGAAGTAAACAGCGGTCTCCCTGAATTTTAATTCATTGTTTTTGTAACTCTCTAAAATTAGATACAACCTGCACTCACTATCTGCATTCCCCGGAACCTGAAATTTTAAAGAGTGAGGAGCATTAAAGCCTGGTTGGATAATGAGTGGAATACTTTCTCCTTTCAAGGCGACAGGTCCCTCCGGAGAATCCCACCTTGCCTCCCAATGTAAAATTACTTTATCATCTTTCAGATCGCCGTTAAAAATCCGCAATGTACGGTGCACTTCTTCAAAAGGTTCAACAGTGGGTAAATTGACAGGCCAAATTACCTGGACCGAATCAGGCTGAAAGGTTGCCTTCTCTTTCCAGCCTTTGGTTACATGATATCCATCCACGGGAGTCTGGTTATTTTTTAATATATCTTCATCTAATATTAAAAATGGATTCAGCGCTTTTTGAACAAACTCAACGACAGGCGACCTCCAGCCATTAAAAAAGTCCCTGCGATCAGCATGGCGGTTTACTTTCCAGGCATGATCCTCCCAACTCATCCCTTCTAAAAAATTGGGCCAGTAATTCATCCAGCTCCAGGGTGCAAAATAGCTCCAGTTATTCATGCGGAGCGTCATGGCGCCAACCGCGAAAGGAACCATCCCGTCTGTTTGCCAAAAATGTTCTCCCATGCCTCTAATTTCCCCCCAAACATCCTGATTGAAATCCTGGTAATGTTCCATGATGTAGGCATGCCCGTGTTTCAATCCGTCAACACGGCCGGTGGGAGGTCCCATTTCAAAGACAAAGGGACGTGTGCTGTCTGTTTCGAAAGCAGCATCAATACATGCACGCCACGGGAACGTTTCATCCACCGGGTCCCTGACCTCGTTCGTAAGGGAGTAGCGCGCAACACTTGGATGATTCCGGCAAAACCGAACTATTTCACCAATGGCAAGTGTCGTTCTTTCACCGTTAAAAAGGTGCGTCCTGTTTCCCCAAATGGGTGCTTCCGGTATCAGCATAAAACCTGTTTCATCCGCTGCATCTATCATGTATTGGGTTGGTGTTGAGCAATGCAGGCGATTTGTGTTAAACCCTATCCTCATATATCTTTTCCATGTTTCAGGACATCCTGTTCCAGGTTTTGTTGACGGCAGGAAAGCCGGCGACAGGGAATATACGTCATAGCCGCTCATCTGGGCTTCAGCGGTACCGTCGCTGATTCCTGTAACACGTATTCCGTTCACCGTATAAAATGATTGACCTTCACCGTATTCAACAAAACCAAAACGTTGTGAAAATTTTTGAATGATCTTCCCTTCATCAGACAGTGTCAATTCAAGATAATGTAAACAGGCCTGGTAGTTTTCACTAAACGGGATATTAGGCCACCAATAACTTTTCTCACCCAAATTCCAGGGAACTTTTACGATCGTTTCAACTGTTTTCCCTTTTGGTATAATAAGCTGCACAGGATTTATCGGGGGATAATCAAAGTTTATCTTGTTCCATGACGAAAATTTACCACTCAAGTTTATTGTTTTATCTTTTTCTGACAAATTTGTAACCTTCAGCTTGCCGATAAACTCGTGTCCAGACACCGATGTGATCACTTGCAAATCGCTCACATATACTGTTGGCAATACCAATAGTTTCACGTATTTAGTAATTCCATAAGCAAATTTAGATTCCCCCGCCCATTCGAACCATCTTTTTGCCTCGTTCCAGCTTAGCGAATCGGCGCCGCCGGGCAAATCCCAGCCCACAGGGATTAAACAAGTATTGTTCTTCATATAATGTCGGCGGTTGTATGCTTTAACCGTCAGCTTCTGCGATTTTCCCCACCATACAAAAGGTGTAACATCAAATTCAAAGGCCGCCATTGGCCCTTCATGTGTTCCAATTTTTTTATCATCAATGTAAACTTCAGCGCCATAG
>JAFGBL010000270.1 GCA_016933115.1 Bacteroidales bacterium
TGAGCATCGATGGCAAATTCCATGGAAATCTTTTTGGTGTTTTCTCTCAATGCAATCCTTAAATCCGTCCGGAAATAATCCTTGAATTGTTGTGAATAGGCATTTGCTTCATCATAATCGGCCACAAAATCATTTGGCCCGGTTTGAATCACATTGATTGGAGTATATCGCTGGCCTCCGGCATAGGTTGCTTTTAGGTCGAATAAAAAAGTATATTGTTTCTTTTTCTTCTTCTCGGGATTGTTTCCCAATTCCCATTCTTTTCCGATTAAACCGTTCAATACAAAATTGCCATTGAAGGCTGTGTTGCGCTCTATTCCATCGCTTCCCTTATACTTCGAATCGTACAATGATGTTGTCACCAAATAATACAGCCCATTGCTGAGGAATTTTTCCAGGGTCAATTCCAGGCCATAATTCTGGCCTGTACCTTCATTTGAAAGGGTATCGGGCGTCCAGACATAAAAATTAGCCCCCTGATTCAAAATGGAATAGGAATTTTGTCCATTTCCATCGACACCCGCATTTGTAATGAATTGGTAATAAATTTCGGATTTCAACCGTAAATTCTCATTCAGGTTCCAGTCATAACCCATCACAATGTGCTGGCTGTGGGTCATGTCGAGATTGGTGTTGGGTTTGTAATACGAACCGTCAGTCAATCGTGTCTGGTTAAAATAAACGGTGATCGGAGCAAGTTGGCTATGGTATCCATATCCAAGGTTCAAGGTTTGGTTGGGTTGGAATTTCCATTTGATTCCTGCCCTGGGTTCGACCGACCACGAATTATTGTAGAAAAATTCCTGATAATGCAAGCCGCTGTTAAGAGTCAGGTCGTTTGTTATTTTGTATTGCCACTCGAAATATGGTTGGAATAAGTAAGTTTTTCCATCAAAATCGGTGATAATATCAAAGCGGTTAAAATCATCATTGTAAACACTGTCGATAAAATCATAGAAAAGCCGGCTCAATGTAAACCCGGTTTTAAGTGTATGTTGGGAGTTGATTTTTTTATTCAGGAAAAAATTGGCAAATAATTTTTGTTCTCTGTGGCTGTTTCTGAAATAGGGAAGTATCCTGAAATCGTCGGGCGTTATAGAGTCGATCAGTGTATGAAAATCATGGTAAGTACCAGCCAGGGTCAATTTAGTGTAGGTATTGTTGTTAATCAATATCATATGGGAAACTCCGATAACAGCCAGGTCGGATCCATTGATGAGGTCATATCCTTCACCTCCGTAAAAATCAAGTTTTGTGTCAGTAGTATCTTTTTCACTGTCGAGAAATGAAACATCGCTTAATCCCCCAATACCGAATACCGAAAAACTCCCCGCTTTTGTTTTCGGTAAATTTACTTTGAATGATAGATCCTGGTATTTTGGAATGGTGGTTCCGGTTCCGAACTCTATACCCAGTAGGTCAAAAAATTCGAGGGTCGAATACCGGTAATTGATCAGGTAGGATGAACCGTTCTTTTTTGATATAGGCCCTTCTGCCCCCATTTCAAAACCGTTGAATCCGATTTGCCCCAGGAACTCGTGTTTTTCGTCATTCCCGTTACGCATTTTCAAATCAAAAACGCCCGAAACGGCATTTCCATATTCAGCCGGGAAAGCGCCGGTTAAAAAATCGGAATTGGCCAGTTGGTTATTGTTCAGAATGCTTACTGGGCCGCCCGTACTTTCTGTAGCTCCGTAGTGGTTGGGATTGGGGATATCGACACCTTCCAGGCGCCACAGTAATCCGCTGGGCGAATTTCCACGGATGATAATATCGTTGCGGCTATCGTCAGTACCCCTTACGCCGGCAAAATTGGAAGCCATCCGGGCTACATCGTTTCTCGAACCGGCATAACGCTCCGATTCTTCTACTGTGAAACTCCGGGCACTTACAGTAGCCATATCATTGATCGCGGTGGATTTATCCTGCTCGGCGCTGATAATGACTTCATCGGTCATGACGGCCATTTCTTCCATTTTCAGATCCAATACAAGCTCCTTTCCCGATTGCAGGTTCAAACCCGACAATATAATGTCCTGGTAGCCGATATAAGAAATTTTGATATCCACCCTTCCGATTGGAACGTTTTCAAGCCTGAAGCGTCCGTCAGCATCGGTTGACACACCGATCAATGGATTACTGCCAAGCAACACTACATTTGCACCGGGTAAGGTAACCAGGGTGATTTTGTCGGATACAGTTCCACGTATTGTTTGGGTTATTTCTTTTTGTGCAAAGGTTAAAATTGTTAAGCACTGAATTATTAAAATCAGGTATGATTTTTTCATCGTCTAAAATTTTCAGCAAAACTGAAAAATATATAAATAAAGGTATAAAGTTATTGACTTAAGTGTAGAATTAAACGGCCGATTTGTTAAATTTGCATGAACAATTGTTCTGATCCGTTTAATTACTTCTTTTTTAATCTGATTTATTTATAAATTTTATGAATCAATCACCGAAGGCCGGTCCAGCTAAGGCTGGATCGAGGGTAAACCATCGAAAAAGTTTTCAGACTTTTTCGACTTTTAGCCGTAAATTGCGGTTAAAAATGAAAAATTTATAAAATTTTCAGGTTAAAATTAACCTGGCATGTCAGGAATTAAATTGAAAAAACATTTGCAGAATTAAAAATTTTACTAATTTTGCACTCCAATTTTTCAGCATATAAATTAAAGAAAATGTACGCAATTGTAGATATAGCCGGTCAGCAGTTCAAAGTTGAAAAAGAACAGGAGATCTTTGTGCATCGCCTGGAAGGTGAAGCAGGATCGGTAGTGGAATTTGATAATGTATTGCTTCTCGATGTGGATGGCAAAATTATAGTTGGAACTCCCGTCATTGACGGCGCACTCGTGAAAGCCAAGATCATTGAGCATATGAAAGGCGACAAGGTGATAGTTTTTCACAAGAAACGCAGAAAAGGATACCAGAAGGAAAACGGCCACAGGCAATACCTGAGTAAGATCGTGATTGAAGAAATCCTCGAAAAGGGCGCTAAAGTTAAAAAGAAAGAAACAAAAGCCGAAGAAAAACCAAAAGAAGTAAAAAAAGCTGAGAAAGAAACTGAAGTAAAGGCTGAAAAGAAAGCTGAAAAGCCTGCTGTAGAGGTAAAGGAAAAACCCAAGACTGAAGCCAAGACTGAGAAAAAGACCGTGAAAGAACCGGAAGCAAAAAAGGAAGAAACAAAGAAGGAAGCCAAAGAAAAGGTGAAAAAAGAGGAAAAACCGAAAACTGAAGCCAAAGCTGAAAAAAAAGAGGACATTAAAGCAGAGGTGAAAAAAGAGGAGAAGAAGGAAGAGCCTAAAGTTGAAGCTGAAAAAAAGGAAGAGACTTCAAAAGCAGACGACAAAGAAGAAAAATAGAAATTAATTTTAAAAATATTAAGCCATGGCACATAAGAAAGGTGTTGGAAGTTCAAGAAACGGTAGGGAATCAGAAAGTAAACGATTGGGTGTAAAAATATACGGCGGCCAGTTTGCCAAAGCAGGAAATATCATAATCAGGCAGCGTGGAACCAAGCACAACCCGGGTGATAATGTTGGTATGGGGAGAGACCACACGCTATTTGCACTGATTGACGGTAAGGTTGAATTCAGAAGGCAAAAAGATGATAAATCCTATGTATCGGTGATGCCGATAGGAGAACAGGAGAAGGCAAACTAAAGCTTTGCAGGTTAAATTAACAGGTGAAAAAATCCTTCCCAATCCTGGGAGGGATTTTTATTTTTAATTGGAATGGAATGGTGCCGGCCTTCAAACCAATGATCATAATTCCCTTTTAAATCTCATTCTAAACCAATACTTTTGCACCTCCAAATAAAAAACTATGTTACAAGTACAGTATATTCGGGATAACAGAGATGAAGTAATCGAAAGGCTCAGGATAAAAAATTTTGATGCAACCACGGTTATTGATGACGTAAAAATACTGGATGAGGAGCGAAGAAACCTGCAAAAAGAGCTGGACGATGCACTGGCCGAGTCGAATAAAATAGCAAAGGAGATAGGTGCTCTTTACAAACAAGGTAAAAGAGATGAAGCTGAAAAGATGAAAGCCCGGACAGTTGAATTAAAGCAATTGTCCAAAGACCTGGGTGATAAACTGGCTAATGTAGTGAATGATCTGGAAGCGAAACTCGTTCTGATTCCTAATTTGCCGCATGCTTCCGTACCTTCCGGAAAAACAGCCGATGATAATGAATTGGTTCACCAGGAAGGTGATGTACCTCAATTGTTCGAAAGTGCCCTGCCCCATTGGGATCTTATAAAAAAATATGACATTATCGATTTTGACCTGGGCAACAAAGTAACCGGTGCCGGTTTCCCTTTTTATAAAGGTAAAGGAGCCAAACTGCAACGCGCTTTGATCAATTTCTTTTTGGATAAAGCCCTGGATGCCGGTTACACTGAGTTTCAGCCACCTTTGATGGTGAACGAGGATTCGGGTTACGGGACCGGCCAGTTACCCGATAAGGACGGACAAATGTACCATGTTGGTGAAGACAATCTTTACCTGGTGCCAACGGCTGAAGTCCCGATTACAAATATTTACCGGAATGTCATTTTAAAAGCGGAAGATCTTCCAATCAAAAATGCTGCATATTCTTCCTGTTTCAGGAGGGAAGCCGGATCGTGGGGAGCACATGTCCGCGGATTGAACAGGCTGCACCAGTTCGATAAAGTTGAGATCGTTCATATTGCTCATCCCGACCATTCCTATGAAGATCTGGAACAAATGCGCGATCATGTGGCTTTACTGGTCAGGGCGCTCGGTTTACCTTTCAGAATTTTAAAATTGTGTGGTGGTGATTTGAGTTTTACTTCTGCCTTGACCTATGATTTTGAAGTGTGGTCGGCTGCGCAGCAACGCTGGTTGGAAGTGAGCTCAGTTTCCAATTTCGAGAGTTTTCAGGCCAACCGGATGAAATTGCGTTTCAAGGATTCGGATGGAAAAACAAAACTGGCCCATACCCTCAACGGCAGTGCTTTGGCGCTTCCAAGGATTGTAGCTGCGTTGTTGGAGAACAATCAGACACCTCAAGGAATTAAAATTCCGAATGTTTTATTTCCATATACCGGTTTTGAACTCATTAGCTGAACCCATTATTTTCAAAATAAAGCAACCAAAAGAACGTTTTGATTGTTATTGGATTTTCAATTAAAAATATGGTTAAAAGGATTTTGTATTTACTTACTTTTTGTACTTCGGTTTTGTATTTTACAGTCGTAAATGCCCAGATTGATAAAGTACTGCAACCGGTGAATATAAATCCTCCGCAACCACCATTATCAAATCAGGCGGAACAAAATCAAAGCAACGAACAACTGGCATCTCAATACTTTCAAAACAAAGAGTATGATAAGGCCGCTGTGCTTTACGAGAAATTATTCGAAAAAAATCCAGGTAGTTTTTACTACACCTACTATTTGTTTTGCCTCATCGAATTGAGGGATTATTCAAAAGCTGAAAAGATTGTTAAAAAACAGATTAAAAATTTCCCCTCTCGGCTCAATTATGTTGTTGACCTCGGTTATGTCTATTCCGAATCGGGTGATCTGAACAAAGCCGAAAAACAATACAAAAATGCCATTGATGATATTCCTGCAGATAAATCTCAGATCATCGAATTGGCCAATGCCTTTCTGGTCCGCGGTCAAACAGAATTTGCCATCGAAACCTATCGTAAAGGGAGCCAGCTTTTACGGAATTACCCTTTCTGCCTGGAAATGGGTGATTTGTACCGGCAAACCGGCAATTATTCCGAAATGGTGGAAGAATACCTCAACTACCTCGATTTCGATTACAACCAGATGCCGTTGGTTCAGCGTAAACTTCAAAACATGATGGATGATGACCAGGATAACAAGATCGGCGAGAATTTGAGGATTTCGCTATTGAAGCGGGTTCAAAAAGAACCCAACAAATTGTATTATTCTGAGATGTTGTTGTGGCAATCAATCCAGGATAAGAATTTTGTGTTGGCCTTTACCCAGGCAAAATCGATTGACAGGCGAAACAACGAAAACGGAGAGAGGTTAATGGAGCTTGCAGAACTGAGTTTGTCAAACCACAACTTTGATGTGGCGATTGATGCCTTTGACTACGTTTTGAAAAAAGGCAAAAACAATTACTTGTATATCGATGCGAGGATTGGAATATTGACCGCCCGTTACATGAAAATTACCTATTCCTACGATTATAGCAAGAGCGATTTGACGGATCTTGAAAACGATTACCAATCTTTGTTGGATGAATACGGACGAAATGCTTCCACCATCCGCGTGATGCAATACCTGGGGCACCTTCAGGGGTTTTACCTCGATAAAACCGAAGAATCAAAAGATATTCTTTATGAAGCCATTAATATTCCCAATGCCCGTGAAGATATGGTTGCCGAATGTAAGATTGAACTGGCTGATATTTTACTATTCATAGGTGAAGTGTGGGAAGCAAAATTGCTGTATGCACAGGTTGAAAAGGCTTTTAAAAATGAACCTATTGGTCATTTGGCCAAATTTAAAAATGCCAAGCTTTCGTTTTATATCGGTGAATTCGACTGGGCAAAGGCACAATTGGATGTTTTAAAAGCGGCAACTTCCAAACTGATTGCCAATGATGCTTTGAAGTTTTCGGTACTTATTTCGGATAATATCGGACAGGATTCGTCAACCGTAGCCCTTGCCATGTATGCCCGTGCCGACCTGTTGTTGTTCCGAAACAAAGATATGGAAGCACTTGCTACACTCGATTCAATATTTTCACTCGCTACCTGGCACCCGATCTTCGACGAAGTATTGTTGAAAAAGGCGGAAATTAAAATCATGGAAAGGGAATACGATACGGCAGCTGCATATTTAAAAGAAGTTGTTGAGGAATATCCTTATGACGTAACTGCGGATGACGCTTTGTTTTTGCTTGCATGGATTACGGATAAGTATTTTTTGGACAGCCAGAAAGCCATGCAACTTTACCAGCAGCTTCTGGAAGAATATCCGGGCAGCCTTTACACCGTAGATGCCAGGAAACGATTTCGTTACCTGAGGGGAGATGCTGATTTCGATAACCGTTACCCCGAGGTAATTTTCTTTTACGACCTCAAACTTTAGTGCTTACCTTTACGGGATGGTATCTCCGAAAAAATCACTGGGACAGCACTTTTTACATGATAAAAATATTGCACAAAAGATTGTTGACCATCTTATAGCCAGAACAGGTAATGTTCTGGAGGTCGGGCCGGGAACGGGTGTATTAACAGGTTTTTTGAATAAAAAGAACTTTCAAGATTATAAAGTCATTGAAATCGACCGTGAATCGGTTGAATACCTGCAAAAGACATTTCCGGAATTGAATGAAAAAATTTTAGCTGCCGACTTTCTCAGGACTGACATTCAAAATTTGTTTCAAGGAAGTTTCTCTGTTATCGGAAATTTCCCATACAATATTTCCAGTCAGATTTTATTCAAAATATTGGATGTACATGAACAAGTGGATGAAGTCGTTGGGATGTTCCAGAAAGAGGTAGCCGAAAGGATCGTTTCACCTCCCGGTTCGAAAAAATACGGAATTTTAAGTGTACTGGTCCAGGCGTTTTTTAATGCAAGGTTACTGTTTACAGTCAACGAATCGGTATTTTATCCGCCCCCCAGGGTAAAATCGGCAGTGATCAAATTGGAAAGAATTGAAGGGAAAATGCTACCTTGCGAAAAGAAACTATTTTTCGACCTGGTTAAAACTGCATTTAACCAAAGGCGAAAAACCCTGAAAAACGCATTGCACAAATTTGAATTTGCTCAAAATGATAAAATAACTGAATTGCTGTCCAGGCGAGCGGAACAACTATCTGTGACGGATTTCGAATACATGTGTACAATCGTACAACAAGTAAAATAAAACGTTAAAGAACAAAGATTTGTCCTTGCGGTTCAATTACATTTCTTCGTTGCACCTGTTAATGCATTCGATAATCTCGGTAAGGGTTATACTTCTTAGGGAGTAGAAAATTTTCTTACCCTCTCTCCGCGAGATTAAAACACCCTTGTTTTTCAATATGTTGAGATGGTGCGATGCCGATGCCTGCTCAATGTCGAGTGCACTGTAAATTTCCGTAACACTCAACTTTTCTCTTTCATGTAAAAGATCAATGATGGCGATTCTCATTGGGTGGGCAATTGCCCTGAGTTTACTGGCAGCCATCTCCAATTTTGTGATATCCAGAACTAATTTTGCCATGTCAAGTCAGCTTTGTTTTTTGCAAAAATAAAAAAAAACATAAATAAAACATAAATATGTAGATATTTAGAATTATTTTACTTAAGGATTGTAAATAGACAGTAAATCAGTTACATATAATAATTCATAAAGTTAACGTGTTCAATTCGTTTAAAAATGAATTAATCGGCATATAATTCTGTAAATTCGAATTTAATCCCGTCAAAAAGGCCTTTATCACTTAATTTAAGTTCAGGAATTACCAACAAAGCCATAAATGAAAGGGTCATATACGGGGCAGAGAGCGGAGAACCCAATTGTTTGGCAGTCCGGTTGAGTTTTTCGTATTTTTTAGCAACCTTTTGTCCATCCTCATTCGACATGATACCCCCCACCGGAAGCGGCAAGACCATTTTTTCAGAACCATTTGCCAAAGAAATCCCGCCCTTTGATTTGATCAGTAACCGGATGGCCTGAATAATGTCATCATCAGTTGTGCCGGTGGCAATGATGTTGTGGCTATCATGGGCAACCGTTGATGCAATGGCTCCCGATTTCAGGCCCATTCCTTTGATAAAACCGATTGCCGGCCTTCCCCCGGAATACCGGTTCAATACAACCAGCTTTAAAATGTCGCGGGAGGTGTCACTTTGGATCATTCCTTTTTCCGATCGGGGTTCTGCAATTATTGTTTTTGTGATGATCTGCCCATCAAGCGCTTGTTGAACCTTGATTTTTTTACCCTTATCAGGAACCGATAAGTCGGCTTTTGTGACCGGAAAGGCGTTGAAAATGTTTTTTGTTTCTTGCTGTTTTGTTTTAATGAGGGATTTCCCGTTTTCCGATACCAGGTTTCCGTTGATATACGTTTGAAGGACATTAAATTCATCCAACGTATCTACAATAATCAAGTCTGCCGGATCGCCCGGTTGTAACAACCCAACTTGCAGGTTGTAGTGTTTTTTAGGATTTAAAGTGCAGATCCTGATCACCTGCACCGGATCGTAGCCTTTGGCAATGGCTCTTTTGACCAGGATGTTGATGTGCCCCTCAACCAGGTCGTCAGGATGTTTATCGTCGGAACACAACATAATTTGATCGGGATGGCTTTCGATAAGCGGACTCAGGGTTTCAAAATTTTTGGCAGCACTGCCTTCCCTGATCTGGATTTTCATTCCGAAGCCAATCTTTTCAAGTGCTTCGTCCAGAGTAAAACATTCATGGTCGGTACTGATGCCTGCTTCGATGTATATTTTCGCTTTTTCTCCCATAAGTCCGGGTGCATGACCATCAACCGGCTTGTTATATTTTTTGGCGATATTCAGCTTTTGCATCACCTCCGCATCATGGAAGAGGACACCAGGGAAATTCATCATCTCCGAAAGATATTT
The DNA here is from genome assembly GCA_016933115.1 of Bacteroidales bacterium. Lineage (GTDB taxonomy): Bacteria > Bacteroidota > Bacteroidia > Bacteroidales > JAADJA01 > JAADJA01. The sequence goes on from JAFGBL010000270.1 coordinate 9,604, forward strand.
GATGTCTTCCGACTGCATCAATGTGTCAATATCTTTGGCATCAATCATGGCTCCTGATGATTCAAATACTGTTGCCGGGACGCATGAAGGTGCCCCAAAATAAAATTTAAAAGGAACCGATTTACCATTTTCAATCATGAAATTGATTCCTTCCATCCCAAGTACATTAGCTATTTCATGCGGGTCGGATACGGTAGCTACCGTTCCGTGCGTAACAGCTATTTTGGCAAACTCAGAAGGGACCAGCATGGAGCTTTCGATATGGATATGCGCATCGACCAGACCGGGAACAAGAAAACGATTTTCTATGTTTTTCTTTTCTGCAATGCGTTTAATTTTACCTTCCTCCACAAATACTTCACCTTCAAAAATTCTGTTATTGATAACGTCAACGATTTTTCCGGATAAAGAAAAATTTGGTTTCATGCCTAATAATTTACTTTTATCAATCACAAATATAGACTATTTCGAAAGGAATAAAAAAATACTTTTACCTTTGGAGAAAATCAAAATCTGGGCAAGAATTGATATGTTCAGATGCGAACAATTATTGTATTTTTCTGAACACCTTTTCAGTGAAACGATTTTCAGTGAATATGTGATGCTTTAGCTTTCAGTGTTTTATAAGGATGGCATATTTTTAGATAAATTTGAGTATTCAAAAATAATAAGTGCAGTATGGTACATCGATTGAAAAACCAATTTTTATTTCCAATTATGAATCAAATAAAAATCCAACAGATGAATAAAACGAATATGGTTTTCCTGTTGTTAATTTTCATGCTCTTTGTTCAATTTTCCTTTGCCCAGGAAACAAAAATCTGGACTTTGGAAGAGTGTATAAATTATGCACTCGAAAATAACATCAACATCAAAAAGCAAACCCTGAACATCTCGTATCAAGAGGAATTGCTTTTGCAGAGCAAGCTCGGGATATTACCCAATTTAAATGGGTATGCATCCCACGGTTATAACTGGGGTCAGCGAATCGACCCATTTACCAATGAGTTTGCCACCGACCGGGTTCGTTCGAACAACCTTTATTTACAGGGTGATTTGAATTTGTTCAATGGATTGCAACAACTCAACACCATCAAAAGAAATAAGCTGAATTTACTGGCATCACAGTATGATACGGATTATTACAGGGATGAGATATCTATCTCGGTTGCAACCGAATACCTGCAAACATTGTATTATATGGAGTTTGTTGAAATTGGCCGGAACCAAATTGACATTACCCGGCAACAGGTTGACCGGACCCGAAAGCTGGTTGAAGCCGGCACACTGGCGAAGGGCGATCTCCTGATAATTGAAGCGCAATTGGCTTCGGAAGAGTTGTCGTTGGTTAATGCTGAAAATAACCTGTCCCTGTCCTACTTAAATCTTACACAATTACTCGAATTGCAATCGCCGGAAGGCTTTGAAGTTGAAAAACCGGAACTTGGCCTGATTGACCAACCACAAATTTATACACCACAGCAGATTTATAGCCAGGCTGTTGCCGAACGCCCCGAAATTAAAAGCGCCGAATACAAAGTTGAAAGTTCTGAAAAAAACCTTGAATTGGCAAGGGGCGCTTACTATCCTTCGCTTTCCCTGAGTGGTTCTATCGGATCGGGGTATTCAGGAGCAAATCAGATTGGGGAGGATCCCATATACATTCCTTATAAAACGGAAATCGGAGAAACAGAAAGTGGCGAGACGGTTTATGCTATCGGGGAGAATTTAGTTTATGGCTCTTTTAATGCAAAACCCTGGAGTGACCAGCTCAGCGATAACCTGAATGAGTCTGTAGGTTTAAGCCTCAGGGTTCCCATTTTCAATGGATGGTCAACCCGCTCTCAGGTTGCACAGGCTAAAATCGGGATTGAAAATGCCAACCTTGACCTGCAATTACAAAAAAATAATCTTTACAAGATCATCCAGCAGGCTTACAATGATGCCGTCTCTGCCTCAAACAGTTACAAGGCTGCCGACAAAAAGGTTCAGGCAACCCAGGAATCCTTCAAATATGCCGAGCAAAAATTCAATGTAGGCCTTATTAACTCTGTTGAATACAATGATGCAAAAAAAGAATATAACAATGCTTTGTCGGAATTGATACAGGCCAAGTATGATTTGGTCTTCCGTAGCACTGTGATTGATTTTTACATGGGAAAACCACTTACCCTGAAACGGTAGAAATAAATGGTTGAATAATTTATCTGATAAATTTTAGTGAACATTGAAAATAATAGCACAGTGAAAAATTCCTGTGCTATTATTATTTAAAATCAGATGGAACTAAAACCTCTCATTCTAAGGAATCGTATCTCGAAATGAAAATTGATTAATTTAGCCAAATAATATTTGAGCATCAAATTGTAAGTTGTATGGTTACCAAAGCTAAAAAGAAAAAATATTTCATCTGGGGCGTTTCCATTGTCCTCCTGGTCCTTATATTGCTGGCCGTATTTAAGAAAAAGGGCCCGGCAGCCATTGAAGTAGCCACCGAAACTGCCCAGTTAAGAACCATCATTGAGTCAGTATCGGCGAACGGAAAAATCCAACCCGAAGTGGATGTTAAGATCAGCCCGTATATTTCAGGCGAGGTCGTCGATCTTTTTGTAAAAGAAGGGGACCTGGTTTCGAAAGGCGAACTGCTGGCAAAAATTGACCCTGAAATCTATATTTCCAATTATGAAAGGATTGAAGCATCCTTGCAGATGTCGAAAGCCAACCTGGCCAATTCCAAAGCGAGACTGACCCAGGCTCAGGCCCAGTTTGCAAAGGCCGAAGAAGATTTCAGAAGGAGTAAACAATTATTCGATCAAAATGTGATCTCACAAGCCGATTTCGATGCTGCCACTTCGGTTTTTAAAGTGGCTAAAGCTGAAGTTTCAGCCGCCGAGGAAAATGTAAAAGCTGCTGATTTTTCTGTCAGTAGCAATGAAGCTTCATTGAAAGAGGCCAAAGAAAATCTTACCCGTACGGCTATTTATGCCCCGAATGACGGAACCGTCTCCAGTTTGAGCGTAGAAAAAGGAGAACGGGTAACCGGAGCCTCACAGTTTTCGGCAGGTACTGAAATTATGCGTATTGCCGACCTCGACCGGATGATCGTACTGGTAGAGGTCAATGAAAATGATATCGTGAGGGTGAACCTTGGCGATACCTGTATTATTGAAGTGGATGCTTACCTCAGCAAGAAGTTTAAAGGAATTGTTACGGAAATTGCCACATCAGCCAATATTACGGGAGTTAGCGCTGACCAGGTGACCAATTTCGAGGTAAAAATTTTAATTCTGAAAGAATCATATGAAGATTTGGTAAAAGAATATGATAATATCAAGTCTCCATTTCGTCCCGGAATGTCAGCCACTGTTGATATCCAGACTGAAACGGAAATGGATATTCTCACGGTTCCCATACAGTCCGTTACTACCCGTGCAGATACTACTGAAAAAATGGAAGAAAAGGAAGGTGAAACGGCTTCAGTATCGAAGGATGATAAAGAAATTGAAGAAGTGATATTTGTCTACAATAATGGAATTGCCCAAAAGCAAATTGTAAAAACCGGAATCCAGGATAACATGTATATCCAGATAAAAGAAGGATTGGAAGAGAATCAGGAAGTTATTGTGGCTCCTTACCGCGCTGTTTCCAAAAAGCTGAATGATGGGGATGAGGTGAAAAAAGTAGATAAAAAGGATCTTTTCGGGAAGGAATAGTTTTTAATGGTATCTTATAATATTTGTTAATTTTCTGAAGCAGTTTTTTCCCATTTTTCATTTCTGATATACATCACGAATTAAAATTCTAACTTTGCCGGTCAATGGCAAGTATTCTTCTCATCGAGACTGCAACACCGGTTTGCTCCGTAGCACTTGCACGTGGAAATGAAATTATTTCCCAAAGATCGTCGCAGGAAATAAATATCCATTCCACAATTTTGACAGTATTCATTCAAGAGGTTCTGAAGGAAGCCAGGTTAAAACCGACGGAGTTGGATGCAATAGCAGTGAGCAAAGGCCCCGGATCTTATACTGGCCTTCGGATTGGTGTTTCCGTTGCGAAAGGATTGTGTTATGCGCTGGATATCCCTTTGATCTCGGTCAATACACTGCTTTCAATGGCAGGCGGGATGAAGGAAAAATGTCAATACAAGAATTTTGAACCAATCTTTTATTGCCCTATGATCGATGCACGGCGGATGGAGGTGTATTCCGCTGTTTATGATCACAACCTGACCAGGATAAGAGAAACGAAAGCAGAGATCATTGATGAAAATTCTTTTTCAGAATACCTGTTTTCCAATAAAATTATTTTCTTTGGCAATGGGGCTGCCAAATGCAAAAACGTTTTATCTCATTCCAATGCCCTGTTCGTCGAGGATTTTGAACCATCTGCAATTTTTATGAAACCCTTTGCAGAAGAAAAATTCCTGGAAAAACATTTTGAAGACGTTGCCTATTTCGAACCTTTCTACCTGAAGGATTTTATTGCCGGAGTGCCTAAGGTAAAAGGGTTGAAGTAAAAATGGAATCAATTGAAGTTGGTTATTGATTCTTTACCAATAAAACTTTGGCTTTACTGAAATCGGATGCAGCATTGATCACTTTTCTAAAATCGTCATAAATACCAACATCAAACGTATTTTTGGTATACAGCTCAATAACCCTTATTATCAACTGGTTATCGGTTATTTCATAATCCGAAACAAACTGCGCTGTGGTCACGGAATCCTCAATCAGCAAATGGTTCATCATTAAATCATCGGGGCTTTCGATGCGATATCCTTCCGGAATATTTAACCTGATCTCGTATTTATAAATGATCGGATGGTCCATATGAATGGGCTGCTGCCGTTCCCGTTCCTGGTATAGCTCGGATTGTTTGCCAATGACCTTTCCGATGTTGACTATGTAATCATTTCCTGCCTTTTCGACAAAGTCTCTGGATCTGACCTTATAATTATAGATAAACGGTTCGTTGTGCAAACTTTTGGAAGGTGCCTCGTTCAGTATTTCTTCATTCAGAACTTCCGCATCCTCCAGCCCGGAAGAAGCCATGTATTTTAGAAATTCCTTTTTGTTTTTTTCGTCCGCATAACACAGTATTTCCCTTGAACTAAAGGCCCTGTAGCCGGTCAAACTATCAATTGCATCCACAATTCCCGAACTGAAATCATCAGCAAGTGAAAGGTTTATTTTTTTAAGAACCCTGTTATCTTCTGCTTTGGCAGGTTCCAGGTATTCAAAATGATAGCTGGTATTATCAGGATAATCCCTCCGCGCGATGACAAGTGCATCATTGTTTGTATACCTATAGGGCGCCATCCCGAGGCGAAAAGCTATTTCAGTAGGTTCTATGAACAAATTATCCATTTCGGGAAATGAGAACATAACGGCATCCATGTCGTTCCATACAGGAAAATCACGGTCAAATTTTGAGTAATAACGGTTAGAAGTGATGACTAAATTATAGGGTATATGGTAAACCTGGAACATGGCGGCAAACAACCTGGACATACCCAGCTGATCGGCTTGTTTTGTTTTGTAAACTTCTTTAAGCTCACCGCTTGCATTGCGGTTGAATGTATAATTCGATTTCAGGTAATCTTCAATAGCCTCGATCTTTTCCTTTGGCATCAGGTCATCGATATTTAATTCCTTTTTAATTTTCGAGGCTTTGGTGTAATCGGCTTGTTTAATATTGTTTATAGTTATATAAAGGTTGTCTTGAACCTTATCCCAACTAAGTCCGGGTGTGGTTGACAGGAAATCGTCCTTCGAAGTCAGGGCAAATGAAACTTTCATCAGGTTGGCCCTAAAAGTGCTGTATTGTTCTTCCGGCATGCCCGGAATATCATTAATGGTTGCGGTGTATTTTGTTCCTTTCGCGTCTACATCCATTAATTCCGGAAACCCATTGTAACTCCTGGTTTCGAAGTTTAGTTTTTTATGTGTCCTGATCTCAAAATAACCTTGTTTGACCGGATAATCTCCCTGGAATACCTCTGTCCTTGACATTACCGGCGTCATGCTCAGCACATACTGGTACTCAATTTCTCCACCTACGGTCGCTCCTTCTATGGCAAAAACCTTATAATTGCCATATCCCTCTATGTTGGTCAATTCCTTTAATATACTTTTATTCATTTCCACAACTTTCCCGTCAGGGCCTATGGTACGGGCATAAACCGAAACAACATTTTTAACTCCATTCATTGGAATTGCAATCTTATTGAATTCATCGAGAACTTTTTCCTCGTTGATCCGGATATTTTTATAGACCGTCTTGCTCATAAGTACGGCATTATATCCCATTTCATATTCATATAACCTGTAATCCTTCAGAATAACGGCAGGTTCATCCGATTCAGCTTCAGAAATTTCATCAAGTACAGGTATTTCTTTCAAAGGGAATGCAGTATAATTCCCATCCTGAGCGCATGTCAACAAGGTTAAAAAGCTCAATATGACTGTTAATTTTAAATGATTTTTCATATTTCAGTGTTTGGATATTGTTATTACTTCCTGGTAAGCCTCATTCAATTTCTGAATGGCCTGGTTCCATTGATCAAAGTCATCGGTTGTTACCCTAAGGGTCTTCAATTCAATATTTTTATCCATGACAATCCGCCGGTCCTCAATGGAATATTTGATATCAAAAGATACTAAGTCGTTTTGGAAATGGGTGCTTTCGGGAACATATTCGGCCTCATAACCTTCGGGTATCGCAACTTTAACGATGGAATGATCCGTCCTGAGAAAATCAAGGATATAGTCGTATTTGCGTTTTTCAATATCAATGGTAGTATTAGACAGGGTTTTATTCAGATTCAGGTTGATGAAGTACTTTGATCCGATGTTCTTGGCATATTCTTCCATTTTCAGGTCATAACCAATCAGTAATGTATCGAATCGGTCGTAAAGACCTTTCAATATTATATTTGAAATTTCGGTTTTGTTATAACCGTTGGTAAATTTTTCATTGATAAAATCTTCCTCCCGAGTATTCACCTTTGTAAAATCATTTTCAAATGAATTTTTGCAATAACCCGTAAGAAGAATATTGGAATGACCAATTAATGAATTGTCCTCCAGCGTAAGCTCGGCCAAATCAGTTTTTAAATTCCGATTTGCTTGGGCAACCGGTATTTCATAAATCTCAAATAATGAATCATTTTTGGAAATCAATGTTTGCTTCCCCTGAAGGTAATAGGGAGGAATACTAAATGATCCGTACCGGTTGGTGGGATCCAGAATTTTGGGAATGCCATCTTTGTAACATGCCAGGATCATATGATTATCGGTAGCCAGGGTTGGGTTTGCAGTGTAGCTGTATGGGATATCGCGTGTTCCTACCCATGCAATAAATGAATTTATTCCTATACTTTCCAGCATTTGTTGGGTAAGGTTGGCCATACCTTTGCAATCGCCGTAGCGGGTTCTGAAGACATCCACGCAATCTTCCGGAATCAATCCTCCCAGTCCTTCGAATACAGCTATATATTTAATGTTTTTCTGAACCCATTGAAATACGGTTCTGATTTTATCTGTTTCTGAAAGGCATTCTTTTGTCAGATTTTGAGTAAATTCCTTTAACTCCTTCTGGTTTTTTTTATTTGTTCGATTCAATAGTTGATAATACCATTGATACAAATCTGCAACATCACCCAGGTAAGTTTTTCGGCCATCCTTGAATTGTGCACTTTTTACAAATAATATTATATTCGGTTTGATCTCCTTCCCCGAAGGTCCGTCTTTCTCCTCGTGAAATGCTTTAATTGAGCTTGCTTTCCATGTGATCGTCCGCCTTCCTTTTTCATATGTTTCCGACCTGTTTATCGAGATAGAATCAGTTCCAAAAATATTCCATCCAACCTCAATACCTTCATCCAGTGTTACGGAAAAAGCAGCTTCCAAAACAGGGATTTCTCTGGGAAAGAAAAAGGGTGAAATGAAGCGGGGATCCTGGATATGCTTGGTATAATCAAGAATGGTTATTGAGCCTTCTGCAATCATTGGATAAACAACCAATTTGTACTGATCATCACGGTAAAGAAATCCGGAAGGGAGGTAGCTTTGCGTTTCAA
>JAFGBL010000271.1 GCA_016933115.1 Bacteroidales bacterium
AAAAATAGTTGAAGTTCAGGAAAAAACTTTTACAATTGAAGTTGAGGGCCAGAACAGGTTGAGAATTGAAAAATCAGCCGTAGCTATGGACGGATCATCACAGCTCGAGACAAAATAGACGGAAAGAATAGCGTTCGGCCTGATTGATTTATGATGTTCTAAAATCCTATCAGCTTGGAATCAGGTTTACGAAAACTGTTGCAGAAAATATCCTCTCCCGGCGATGAAATTTTCCGGCACCAGCTTTATGTTTTTTTAGTATGCCTGGCCATTTCGGTGTTTATCTGGTTTCTGATCGTCCTGTCAAAGGAATCATATACCACAGTAAATTACCCCATAATTTACAAGAACATTCCGAACCGAATGGTGCTTGTGAACCATCCTGACAGCTTTCTCACGTTCAGAATCGCTTCAGAGGGATTTGAACTGTTTACTCTGAAATACCTGACACGTAAAAAGCCCGTTGAAATAGATCTAAGCCGGCTTAATCTTCGCAAAGAAGGCAGTCTGTTTGTCTCAACGTTTCCAACAACTGAGATTTCAGGAAGTATTATTCAAAAACTTAACCTTTCAGAGGAATTGATTGACATCACGCCGGGGAATATTTATTTTCGTTTCGAGCCGCTGACAGGTAAAAAAGTAAAAGTAGTCCCCGACCTGGAATTGAATTTCAAAAAACAGTTTCAGCTTTCCGACAGTGCATCGGTTCATCCTGATTGTGTTAATGTGGTTGGTCCGAAAAATATTGTGGGTAATATCAGTTTTATCAAAACCGAAAAGACGGTTGTCAGGAATATTGAAGGCAAGACTACCCTACGGGCAAAGTTGATAAATCCTAAAATGGAACAACAGGTAAAACTAATCCCCGAAGAGGTTGAAATTATCATTCCCGTTGAAAAGTATACAGAAGCTGTTATTGATGTTCCGGTATCCGGAAGAACCATCGATAATCTCAAAATGAAGACTTTTCCTGAAATGGTGAAAGTAACTTACACTGTTTCCTTGTCGGATTATGAGCGTGTAAACAACGATATGTTTATAGCTTCGGTTCATTACGACCCTGATTCAACAAAAGCGCAGTTGCCTGTTTATTTAAGCCGAAAACCTTCATTTATCAATGTGATCCGGATCGAACCGGAAATGGTGGAATACATAGTGTTAAAGCAATGATCAGGGTAGGGCTCACAGGCAATATAGGAACCGGAAAATCGACCGTTGCCGGGGTGTTCGAAATCCTGGGTGTCCCGGTATATCGTGCCGATCAGGAGGCCAAAAAATTTTTGGAACTCCCCGAAACCATTGAAATGATAAGGGAAGCATTTGGTTGTGATATAATTGCCAGGGAAGAAGTTGACCGAAAAAAGCTTGCCCATTTGGTATTTAATAACCGGGCAGCACTTGAAAAACTTAACAGGATCATCCATCCTCAGGTCAAGGCCGATTTACTAAAATGGATAGATCAACAGAAAGGAAATCAATATATCGTCCAGGAAGCTGCCATTTTATTTGAAAGTGGTTTTTACAGGGAATTTGATAAAACCATCCTTGTGGTAGCACCTGAAGAACTCACAATCAAAAGGGTTATGCTGCGGGATGGTCTGAGCAGGAATGAAGTTACAGCCAGAAAAGAAAACCAATGGCCTCAGGACAAAAAAATCCCCATGGCCGATTATCTCATTTATAATGATGAACAACAACTGATCATCCCCCAGGTACTAAAAATCCATAAAGATTTTACTGAAAACAAAAAAGGCCGCTGAAAATGCGGCCTTTTTTACAATTTGCCAGTTTGTATTACTTAAGTAAACTTACTTTCTTGTTCAAAACAGTTTTGTTGTCGATGATAATATTAAGGAAATAGATTCCTTGTTCCATATTTGAGAGATCGATAACATTATTTGAAAAATCAGAATAGGAAGCTACGATAGCACCGGTGAGGTTGAAAATCTCAATGGTTGCATTTTCAGCCCCTGAGATAAAAACTTTTCCTGATGTCGGGTTCGGGTAAACATTGATTGCTTTGGTACCTTTGGGATTAATTCCGGTAGTGTTAACTTCAAAATTAATTGTGTAGGTACTTTTTGTTGAACGGTCCTGTGCAAATACGTCAACAGTTGTAGCTCCCGGAAGCTCAAGCGCCGGAACAACAATTGCAATTCCGTTTTCATCGTTTAATGTGCCTTCAACAACAGGTACTTCAACAGTTCCCATCGGAAGAACAACTGTATATTCATAAACATCCGGTGAAAAATCGGGAACTTCCATACCATCATATGTGAGCATTGATAAGGTAGCATCAGTAGCATATACCATATCCTCCATGGAATAAGCAGATTGGTAAACAACCTTGTCTGCATTATCCTGAATGATAACCATTACTCCAAGATCTTCCCATTCTTCAACATTGGTTCCTGAAAGGTTTACACTTTGTTGAATGGTATAAGGAACCCTGTCGGTAAGATCGGTATTCGTGCCATTTGCATCCGGAACCATTTTCATCATGACGTTCTCAAATTCTGTTTCACCGTTTGTTGAGGCATTCTCAGTGGTCAGGTATTCGAATACGTTGATCACGATCTTAAAATTGCTAAAGTTAGCAAACGGGAGAACATTTGTAGTGATGTTCATGACAGTTCCGTCCAATGAGTGAGTAGAAGCAATATCGAGTAATCCGGGTTGAGCAATCGATTCATTGAATTTTGCATTGACCGATCCGATATCGGTATTTACAAATTCGCCGTCACCGACCAACCATGGCACCCAGGTAACGCCGTACCAGGTCCTTCTAACACCTCCTTCAGCTGTATAGTAAGGATCACCCGAACCCGGCCAGTTCATTTAGTATTTCACAAGTGATATTTGATCTGCATGTTGTTCACACCAGGGAACAAATGATGCGTTAAATGATGCACAAGGAGCACAGGTTGAACTTGTAAACTCCTCAAAGCAGGGGAGTTTAGGAACAACATAACTGATAACACTGATTGGTTTCATCATCATATCGTTTTCAGGATCATCGTCCGGTCCGCCATTGACACTCGAAATCCATACATTGAGATCATAGGCGCCGATGGGAAGTTCGAACATATCTTCGCAAGTGAAATCATAAGTGTCTCCGAAATCTAACCCAAGTCCTGTGAATGATGTGGTATAAACATCACCTTCGTCAATTTGCCAGCTAACTTCAACATCGGATACCTGGTCGGTACCGAAATTCTTGAAAGTTCCAGTCACTTCAGTCATCCCGCTGATATAGGAAGGCGTGGTGATCGCAGTCATTCCTGCATCCAGATTAAATGGCAGGAATAAAATAAGATTATCCAGAAATACATAATCCAGATTATACATGTTTCCGTCTAGATAAATACAAATTTGAAAATCACTTGCTCCAACATCATTATTTTCTATTTCAAATGATATGTCGCCAGGTCCCTGGTTTCCTGTTGGAGTTACTTCCCAAACTGAATTCCAGTTTCCTCCGCCTGATCTTGTTGCAACACCAAGCTTGGGTGCCGGATTAGCGTACCAATCATAAAATCTTTTAAATGAAAAAAAGACAGATGTCAAACCCGTTAAGTCTACTTCAGGAGAGACTAACCGAGTTACAGTTACCCCGCTTATATAGGTAAATTTAGCCTCTGGTGCCGTACCTCCGGCATTGGTTGTGCTACTGATTGACCACTGTGCAGGAAGGCCATCTAAAGACCAGCCTGTTGGTGGCATTACGTTACCACTGAAGTCTTCGGTAAGATATGTTTGCCCGAACACCAATGTTGTTATACTCAGTAAAATTGCAAAAACATAAAGCTTTTTCATAAGTAATAAATATTAAGTTAGACAATGTTATTTTCAATACAAAAATATATATTTCTAATTATGATTTTAAATTTCAATAATTTATAATAATTATAAACAACATATGAAAATAATGCGATGTATAGACAATTGGCAATAAAATTTAGTTGGCAAATATTTTAAGAAATAATGCATTTTGTGGAAAGAATCCTTCAGGCATGGGAGTTGAAGTTTGACATTCGATCTTTTGAGTAACAAAATCGCCCAAAGCGGATTTAAAGATACATACTTTTTATTTTTCATAAACAATGTTTGGAAAATTAAATAATTGATATGCAAACGATAAGCCACAAACAGATTTAGTCTTTAACTTGTAACTTTATATTCCAAAATCATTGTGCTGATGAATTTTATCAAAAGGCTTAATACTTTAATTTTGAAAATTAGAGAAGATAAATTTCTGAAAGCACCACAGGACGATTTGGAACTAATATATCCTTGAGCAGGGGCTAAGATTAAAAGCGTAAATGAATAAAAGCTCCCATATATGATATAGAAGCTTTTCATTTTTGTGATCCCGCTGGGATTCGAACCCAGGACCCTATGCTTAAAAGGCATATGCTCTACCTGCTGAGCTACGGAATCGTTACAAATTTCAGGGGTGCAAAATTAGGCCTTTTTTTTATTAATCCAAACCGATTTTAATTTTTTATTTTAATTTCCCGTGAATAGCCAGCCACACACACTTTGGCTCCTTGCTTGAATTGTAAACCCGGTGAATCTTATGCGCAGGAATGAAAATGTAATCTCCTTCATTCATTTCAATGATTTTGTCATTTTTAAACTCCAGTTTGGCTTTTCCTTTTAATAATAATACCCATTCGTCCTGTGGCTGATCAAACCATTCTCCGGGAGTTTCATATGGTTTCTGCGTAAATATTCGCTCGATTTTAATTTTTTTGGAAAGGTGCAGGTTTTCAAAAACCTCCTCTTTATCAATTCCAATCGGTGGTTTGTAAATGTTGTTTATATCATTATTCATGGTGGTTTCTAAGTTGGGGAATGTTATAGTTTTCCTTTACCCTCTCTTAAGATAAGAACTTCATCGCCTGTACAATCCAAAATAGTGGATGGTTCATTGTCGCCAAATCCTCCATCAATAACAATATCTACAATATTTCTGTACTTTTCATATATCAGTTCCGGGTCGGTGGTATACTCTAAGATTTCATCCTCATCATGAATGGATGTGGAAATGATCGGATTACCCAATTCCTTTATTATTTCAGAAACAATATTGTTATTTGGAACACGTATACCCACCGTTTTTTTCTTACTTTGGAATAATTTAGGGACATTATTATTGGCGTTCAAAATATAGGTGAATGGGCCAGGCAATGTGCTTTTCATTAATTTAAAAACCTCATTGCTGATAGGCCTTGTAAAATCCGACAACTGGCTTAAATCATGACAAAGCAGCGAAAAGTTGGCTTTTTCCTTTTTGATCCCTTTGATTTGGGCTACACGGTCGATGGCCCTGGAATGAAATACATCGCACCCCAAGGCATAAATAGTGTCAGTCGGGTAGATGATCACTCCACCATCGTTCAGGCATTCAGTTACAATTCTGATTTGTCGTTGTCCCGGATTTTCCGGATGAATCTTTAATATCATATCTAATTCTCATAATAAATATCACCTAACTATTTTAAGGCAGCCTGCAAAATTACTAACAAATCCCAATGCATTATGTTTCCTTGAAAATTTCATGACAATCTTGATAAATTTCCTAAAACACTCTGGATCAGATAAAAATTATTGCATTACATCCGGTTTTTTCATATATTTAGCACCTCTTAATTTTATCATTAACCCTTAAAAAATGATCACTATGGAATGCCCCGTTTGTAAATCAACAGGTATTGCTGATAACCTGACTACCTGTCCGAATTGTAGTGCGGATCTGGAGGCTTATCACCTGACCGAAAAAATTGAAAAAACCAGTAGAAACAGGCTTTGGTTTGGAATTGCATCTTCTGTCATTTTGGTTATTATTATAATCATTTGGCTATTTGGTTGCCTCTTATCAGGCAATGGTTTAAAAGAACAATTAAAAACGGCCAATGAAGAAATTGACCGACTTAAAATTGAGCGACAGGAGATGATATCTGAAAACGATCGATTAAAAGCCGAGAATAAAAAAATGAAAGATCAACTCAGTGAAATAAATTTGACAGTAGCAAAAAAGCAAGAAATTTATATGGTTCAGCCGGGCGAAACATTATTTATTATTGCGCGCAAAGTTTACGGAAACGGGTTCAAGTATCACGACCTTGCCAAAGCAAATAATATTTCCGATCCGAATATAATCCTTGAAGGACAAAAACTTACTATCCATTATTAATCATCAAAAAATTGCAATATGGCTACACATTATATTGATTTACTGAATGGTAAAATTACCGGTTATCTCACCGAGATAAAAAACCTTAAAAACAGTGAGGAAGAACTTAAAAGGAATATCTCAAATTTAAAGAATGACCTTAACCGTGAAATCAATTCTGTTAAAACTTTAAGAGAAGAAAATGAATCCCTGAAAAAGGAACTGGAAACACTAATAGCTGACAAAGCAGCTCAAAAATCAGGAAAAACAATTAAAAAGAGTGGGATAGGCGGTAAAACCAATAATGGCAAATAAATTAAGTCTCCAAAAGACCGATAATTTCATTTACCGATTGAAATGAATGCCGGTTGAGATATTCATTGATTCCGTCGATAATTTTCAGGGATGCCATCGGATCGATAAAATTAGCCGTTCCTACCTGTATGGCACTTGAACCGGCAAGGAAAAATTCAATGGCATCGGTCGCGTTCATAATCCCGCCAATACCGATAATGGGCACTTTTACCGCGTGATAAACCTGCCAAACCATCCTCAAGGCAACAGGTTTGATCGCCGGACCGGACAACCCGCCAGTGATAGTAGAAAGAATCGGTTTCCTTTTCTCGGCATTAATAGCCATTCCCAGTAGGGTATTGATCAACGAAATGGAATCGGCGCCGGCGCCTTCTACAGCCCTGGCCATTTCAGCAATATCGGTTACGTTGGGAGATAGTTTAACAATCAACGTCTTTTTATATACTTTTCGAATGGCATCAGTAACGGCAATGGCTGAAGGACAACTGATGCCGAATAACATGCCACCTTCCTTTACATTGGGGCATGAAATGTTGAGTTCTATTGCCGTTACCTTTTCCAAATCATTGAGCTTTTCGGTAACTTCAATATATTCTTCAACCGTTGAACCGTTTACATTCGCAATGATATGTGTATCCAGGTGTTTGATGTTCGGATAAATGTGATCAATGAAATAATCTATTCCTTTGTTCTGCAATCCCACAGCATTAAGCATTCCCGAAGGGGTTTCGGCCATGCGCGGATAAACATGACCTTCGCGGTTTTTTATGGTAAGTCCCTTTACAAAAATACCACCCAGCAGGCTCAAATCGAAAAATTCTGCCATTTCCTCTCCAAATCCGAAGGTTCCGGAAGCGACTGTTACCGGGTTTTTAAATTCCAGGTTGTGTATTTTAACTTTTAAATCTGCCATTTCAAATATCTCGAATTAAAAACCGGACCTTCCAAACACACCCGCTTATTTCCTTCCTGTGTTGCAGTAACACAGCACAGGCAAATGCCAAATCCGCAGGCCATTGTGTTTTCAAGTGAAACTTCACATGTTATTTCTTTCTGTTGCGCAATTATTGCAACAGCTTTCATCATCGGATCAGGGCCGCAAGCATAAATTCTATCGTATTTAAACTGAGGCGAAATGAAAACAGAATGCTGGGTAACTAGTCCTTTTTCTCCCAGGCTGCCATCTTCAGTGGTCACCAATACATCTCCATATTTAGCAAATTCTTTAGTGAGGATAATATCACGTTGACTGCGACCTCCGATCAAAAAGGTAGCTTCGATTCCATTTTTAACCATTTCCTTGCCCAACAGGATAAAAGGAGCAATTCCCGATCCACCTCCGACAATAAGTACCTTCCTGTCCTTATCCGAAACAGTAAATGAATTGCCCAGGGGATAAATGAGATTAATTTGATCTCCTATCTCATAGAGCCCGATATAACGGGTTCCTTTACCAATAACTTTCACATAAAAGCTTATCAATTTGTTTTCGTAATCAACATCCAGGATCGAGAAAGGCCGCCTCAGGAAAACACCAGGTGTGTTATCGACTTTTATTTCTGCAAAATTACCCGGTTTAATCTTCGGAATGTCAACCGGTGATTCCATTTGAATCACATAGTTTTCTTCCGAAAAGTATTGAATATTAACGACTTTGTGGTCTGCTACAACTTTCATTGATATAAAAAAAGTCCCCTTGAGGGGACATTCCTAATTTTCCTGTTTGTCTTTATTGGATGTTACCGCTTCATCGGTTTCCTGCTTTTCGTCAGGAGCCTTCTCTTTTTCGGCAGGAACTTCATCCTTTTTCTCTTCTTCCGTAAAATCGAGCATATTGTTCTCCTGCAGAATATTGTACCATTGAATCACTTTTTTGATATCGGAAATATAAACATTTTCCTTATCATAATCGGGAACTGCTTCTTCAAAAAAAGCCTTGAGGGCTTCAGCATCTGATTTGTGCGAAAGGGCTTCCTTCCCTTCAAGTTTATCGTACATCGCTTTTAAGACTTCCTTCAGCGGCTTGTCTTCATCGTCAGTATAAATACTGATCTCTTCAAGCGTGCTGATCTGTTCATGTGTAAAAGCGGTAAACCTTTTGCCATCTGTGATCGATTCAACCACCATGCCGTTTTTGGTCTGCGTCAGCATTTTATACAATCCCGGTTTTCCTGAAATGGCTAAAACCTTACTTAAATCCATAATATCTAATTTACCGCAAAATTAAAGATTTTTAAATAAATAATTGAATTGAAAATATTACTTGTCGGATTTTATTCAAAGGTTTGCAAATCGTATAATTTTCTGTATGCTCCGTTGATGGCCAAAAGTTCGTGGTGTGTGCCGCGTTCGACAATTTCCCCTTTTTGAAGTACGAAAATTTCATCTGCATGGATAATGGTCGAAAGCCGGTGCGCAATGACAATGGATGTCCGGTTTGATATCACTTTTGAAAGCGCATCCTGAACCAGCCGTTCCGACTCGGTGTCGAGGGCTGAGGTTGCCTCGTCCAGGATGAGGATGGGAGGATTCCTGAGAACAGCCCTTGCAATGCTTAATCGCTGTTTCTGACCTCCGGATAATTTGCTTCCCCTGTCACCGATATTGGCCTGGTAACCGTCCTCCATCTCCATGATGAAATCGTGTGCATTGGCTATTTTGGCCGCTTGAATTACATCCTCTTCAGTTATATCTTCCTTTCCGAATGCGATGTTGTTGAAAACCGTATCATTGAACAGAATGGCTTCCTGTGTAACAATTCCCATCAGGCTGCGCACATCATCGATCTTATAATCCCTGATTGATGTACCATCGATTAAAATATCTCCCTTGGAGGTGTCGTAGAACCTGGGAAGCAAATCTGCAAAGGTGGATTTTCCGCCTCCCGACTGCCCCACCAGGGCAATGATCTTGCCTTTTGGCAATACGCAGTTAATGTCTTTGAGGACAAATTCGGTACTGTATTTAAAAGATACATTTTTGTATTCAATTTCTTTTTCAAAGCTCTTTTTAGCTAAGGCATTCGGTTTTTGCTCGATCACTTCTTCGGCGTCCAGTATCTCAAAAATTCTTTCAGCAGAAGCAATTCCGCGTTGCATGCTGTAAAACCCGGTAGCAAATGTTTTGGCCGGAGGAATGATCTGTGAAAAAATTACGATGTAGGTGATGAAAATGGCAGCCGAAATGGTAGGATCTTCACCCAGCACGAGCCGGCCTCCAAACCACAATACCAAAATAATAACGACCGAAGATAAAAATTCACTCAAAGGGGAGGAGAGATCCCTGGTTCTGTAAATCTTGATCTGGAGTTTAGAATAATTGTTGTTCAATTTCCTGAACCTTTTATTGGAGAAATCAATGGCCGTGAATGCTTTGATGATCCTGAGGCCTGAAATGGTCTCTTCAATGATTGCAAGTAAGCCAGCAAACCTTGCCTGACCGATTTTTGAATCCTTTCGCAATGTCCTGCCGATCCTTCCGATGATATATCCTGTTACAGGCAAAATAATTAAAACAAAAAGGGTAAGTTGAGGACTTAAAATGAAAAGTGTCACAAAATAAGTGATAATGGTGATCGGATCACGGACGATCATTTCGAGGTAATTCATGATCGACCAGTCGACTTCCTGCACATCAGTTGTGATGCGCGCAATAATATCGCCCTTTTTATGTCCTGTGTAAAATGACAAAGGCAGTATTGTCAATTTGTTATAGGTTTCATCTCGGATGCTTTTAACGGCACCAATCCTCACATTGGCCAGGAAGAACATGGCCAGAAAGCGGAACAGATTTCGTAGGAAAAAAGTGCCAAGTAAAAAGATACAAATGAATATCAATGCATCCAGTTTCCCTTTGTCGATGATGATCTGACTGATGAGATAATTGAGGTAATCGAGCGCTGTTTCAGGGTTGATGGAAAATTCCGGTTTGGACTCAACCAGTTTTTCAATCCCAAACAATAAGTTGAGAAAAGGCACAAGCATGACAAAGGAGAACAATGAAAAAACGATCACCAGTAAGTTGAAAACAACATTCAGTGCAGCATAACCCCAGTAGGGCCTGATGTATGAAAGAACTCTGAAATATTTTCTAAACATGCTTATATTTGGCCTTTCAGGGATTAGGTTAGTCTTTGACCTGTATAGTTGTGAGGTGTAATGTTCAGCAACTCTTTTTTAATTTCCGGATCAACCTTGAGTTTTTTAATGAAATCCTGGATTGCTTTTTTGTCCACTTTTTCGTTCTTCCGCGTAAGTTCCTTCAGCTTTTCGTATGGTTTGGGAAATCCTTCTCTCCTCAAAATGGTTTGAATGGCTTCGCTCACTACGGCCCAGTTATCGTCCAAATCCTGTTTGATCTTACTTTCGTTAAGCAAAAGTTTATTCAACCCTTTTAATAGCATCTTATAGGCTAATAATGAATGAGCCATCGGCAGACCGATATTTCTTGATACGGTTGAATCGGTCAGGTCGCGCTGCAGGCGTGAAACCGGCAGTTTTTCAGCCAGGTGGTTAAAAATTGAATTTGCCAGTCCGAGATTGCCTTCCGAATTTTCGAAATCAATAGGATTTACCTTGTGTGGCATCGTTGAGGAACCGATTTCACCCTCCTTGATTTTCTGTTTGAAATAGTCCATTGAAATATACATCCAGAAATCGCGGTTCAGGTCAATTAGAATGGTATTGATCCTTTTCATTCCATCGAAAAAGGCAGCCAGATAATCGTAGTTCTCGATCTGGGTTGTCACCTTTTGCCTTATTAAACCAATTTTTTTAAGAAACTCATCAGCAAACTCATACCAATCAATATCGGGGTAGGCCACATGGTTAGCATTGAAATTACCGGTTGCTCCACCGAATTTGGCGGTTATCGGAACCGATTTAAGCATTTTTATTTGTTGCTTCAACCGTTCGACAAAAACCAGTATCTCCTTTCCAAGAGTGGTGGGAGAAGCAGGTTGCCCGTGGGTTCTGGCCAGCATCGGAATGTTTTTCCATTCCTTGGACAGGCCATTGAGTTTATTCACAACTTTATCGAGTTGGGGAAAAATACTATCGTGGCAGGCGAGTTTCAATGCATAGGGAACAGCCGTATTTGTAATATCCTGGGAGGTCAACCCGAAATGCAAAAACTCTTTGTATTTGGATAAACCAAGCTTGTCGAATTCTTTCTTTAAATAATATTCAACAGCTTTTACATCATGATTGGTCACCAGTTCGATTTTTTTGACTTCCTCGGCATTGGGGAAGGTGAAATCCCTGCAAATTTCACGAAGATCTTCAATCCTGGTTTTGTCGAAATCCTTGAGCTGCGGTAAGGGCAGTTCTACAAGCGCAATAAAGTATTCGACCTCAACAAAAACCCTGTAATTGATCAGTGCAGCCTCAGAAAAATAGTAGGAAAGGCCTTCGACATGTTTTCTGTATCGGCCATCTATCGGAGAAATGGCATTTACCTCGGTTAGTTCCATAAGTTCATGGTTTTAGGAATCAAAAATAAAAAAATATTAATATCCAAGAATTTTTATTAAAATTATCTGATATGAGGCAAAGGTATATGCACTTTGGTAAATATCAACAAAATTTCAAATTATTTTAGGATAAATTTAATGAAACTACTACATAGCGGATTTTTCATGTTCGACAGAAATATTTATTGGCATGGATTAAGAAATGATATGCAAATTGACC
>JAFGBL010000272.1 GCA_016933115.1 Bacteroidales bacterium
ACTGGTTTCCTTTTTTTGTAAAATATTCTTGCAAAGAACTACTCCATCACATAGTCAGGGATCAGATTACAATTTATCAAGGTCAAACTTTCATAAATTGATAATATTAAAAAGTCGATTTAAGAATCCTCCTCAGCGTTTTGTGAAACCGGTTTGGTTTTCTTCCTGCCAAAGATTTTCCAAAATACCCATCCGAATCCAATGATAAAATGGAAGGCAACAACACCGGCGATAATAAGAATCAGGTTGTTATCAGTCATATCTTTTATTTGATGTTATCTTTGGAAATTCCGTATACTTCGTCCGACTCAATATTTCCATACGGTTCGATGTGTATCATAACATCATAAACATTCGGGATATTTTGCTTTATCATGTTCTCAACATCTTTGGCAATATTATGAGCCTCGGCAACAGTATATCCGCCATCAACTTCAATATCCATGGCAATCAGGTAAACGTCAGCCAGCTTCCTAATCCTTATCCGGTGAGGGTTATGTGCCTTTTTTATCTTGTCCACTTCCTTAAAAACTTTAAAATACATTTCCGTATCCTGCATACCATCCATCAATTCCAAGTTCGATTCCTGGAAAATATTGAAAGCTACTTTAATAATCCAAATACTTACTAACATAGCAGTGATTACATCTAGTACAGGCATTTTAAGGATGAAAGTAAAAAACAGTCCGACAAGTACCGATGCTGAAATCAAGATGTCATTACGCATGTTTTTGGCATTGGCAATGATCATGCTGCTGTCGGTTCGTTTCCCGATCTTGAATTGCCAGGTTGCTAAAATTACTTTTCCAATAATACTCAGGATAGTAACATAAATGGCAATGATGGATGGCATTTCGCGCTCTTCTCCCGATATAAGCCTGCTTGCCGTCGATATCAGTAATTGAGCCCCAGCAAAAAAAATGATGAATGAAAGAACTTTTGTTGAAATGGTTTCCGCCTTCCGGTAACCGTAAGGATATTTGCTATCCGGTGGCTTGCCTATTAGTCTTGTGGTGAATAAGGTAATGAAGTAAGTAAATACATCTGAAAGTGAATCGATCCCGTCACCAATTACGGCCAGGCTGCCGGAAATGAACCCGATCACGATTTTAACCACAGCCAGCAGGCTGTTACCGATGATTCCGATCCAGGAAGCATGTTTTAACTCTCTGTTTCTTTCCGGTTTCACTTTCATAGAGGATTGACCTACAAAAATAACCGAAAATTTTTCAAATAAATAACCTCGTGGCTCTGCCTCGAGGTTATTTATTAGGAATGGTATATTATTTTAATCGCTGCAAGCAGCGGGGAATATGACCCTGAGATCCCGATACACTGCGTTATCGGGACCAGTTCGACTTTGATATTTCAGTTCACTATCGTTTCTGAAATATCAGTCTCACTGATTTAAAGTCAACATTTCTAACATCAATATAATTAGTAGGAGTAAAATATCTTTAATTTTGAAAATGTAAAACTCAATTAAAATGTATAAAAGGATTCAGGACTTAGCGGCACAAAAAAGCGATTACACCGCCCATAATCTTTCGAAACTTGTGAAGGTCAAATCTCTGAGCGGTAAGGAAGATAAGGTTCAGCAAGAACTGATGCGGCAAATGAAAGAAGCCGGTTTCGATGAAGTGAATATGGATGGTCTGGGAAATGTTATCGGCCGCATCGGTCATGGTAAGCGTATTCTGGCTTTCGACGGCCACATGGATACTGTGGATGTGGGTAACATGAAAAACTGGGATTTTGATCCGTTTTCAGGGGAAATTAAGGATGGATATGTTCATGGCCGTGGATCGGTGGATCAAAAAGGCGGTGTGGCGGCTTTTGTTACCTCCGGTAAAATCCTGAAGGAAATTGGTTTTGATAAGGATATGACCATTTATTTTGTGGGAAGTGTGATGGAAGAAGATTGTGATGGTCTTTGCTGGAAATACATTGTTGTAGAAGATAAAATCCGTCCTGATTTTGTGATCAGTACCGAGCCAACCAACCTTGGTATATACCGTGGACAGCGGGGGAGGATGGAAATGCATGTGGAATTTACCGGACTTTCATCCCACGGTTCTGCACCTGAGCGGGGCAAGAATGCCATTTATATGGCATCCCGGGCAGCACTGGAAATTGAAAAACTCAATGACCGGCTTAAGTCTGATGATTTTCTGGGCAAAGGAAGTATCACTGTTTCCGAGGTTGTTTCAGGCAGTCCTTCGTTGTGCGCTGTGGCTGATTATGCACGGCTGCATCTCGACCGGCGATTGACCTGGGGCGAAACCAAAGAGTCGGCCGTGAAAGAGATTGAAGCGTTGCTGGATCCAAGGCAATCAACTGTTTCCATTCTTGAATACCGCGAAAAAGCCTTTACCGGACTTGAATACGGCATGGAAAAATATTACCCGACCTGGAAAATGGAGCCCGATCATCCCATCGTTCAAACAGGTGAGAAAGCCTATGAAGCTCTTTACGGTAAAAAACCTGTGATTGACAAATGGACATTTTCAACCAACGGCGTTACCATCAATGGAATGTATGGCATCCCGACCATCGGTTTTGGTCCTGGGAATGAAGTGATGGCGCATGCTCCGAATGAAAAAGTTCCGGTGAGCGACCTGGTTACGGCTTCTGCTTTTTATGCAGCATTTGCCTTAATGATGTAAAAAATTTAACCGCCAAGTTCGCAATGAAATTATCTTTGGCGCTCTTTGCGTCTACTCTGCGCATTTTGCGGTTTGAAAATATAATAATATGGTTAATTTAAAGAACAATATAGATAAACTTGCAGGACAACACAACGCTCTTTTTGCCCTGGACTTTCTACAAACCTGGGACAAAAGTCAGAAAGAACTCGAATACATCCTTGACCTGGCTCAGCTTCTAAAAGACTTCCGGGATATCAACATTTCTACCCGCTGTTTTGATTCAGGACTGGCGGTTTCAATATTTAGAGATCAATCCACACGAACGCGCTTTTCGTTTGCTTCGGCAGCCAACCTCCTGGGGCTTGAAGTGCAGGATATGGACGAAAGCAAATCGCAGATCGCCCATGGAGAGACCATTCGCGAGACCGCCAATATGATCTCTTTCCTTACCGATATCATCGGCATCCGAGATGACATGTTCCTCGGCGAAGGTCATAAATACATGAAAGAAGTAGGGGATGCCCTGGATGAAGGTTTTAAACACGGCGTTTTACCGCAGCGTCCGGGCATTATCAATCTTCAGTGCGACCGCGATCACCCTACCCAAAGCATGGCCGATTTGCTCCATTTGAAAAATTATTTTGGTTCCCTGGAAAATCTGAAAGGCAAGAAGATCGCCATGACCTGGGCCTATTCTCCGAGCTATGGCAAACCGCTTTCCGTTCCGCAGGGCATTATCGGACTAATGACCCGTTTCGGTATGGACGTGTCGCTGGCTTACCCGGAAGGATACAACCTGATCCAAGAATTGGAGCAACAGGCAGCAAGAAATGCCAGACAAAACAATACAAAGTTTGAAATTGTCCATTCCATGGAAGAGGCCTTTGCTGATGCAAATATTGTTTATCCGAAGAGCTGGGCGCCATTCTCTGTTATGCAGCAGCGGACTGAATTGCTGAAAAATAAAGATGCTGAAGGTCTTAAAGCCCTTGAGAAAAGCTGTCTGGCACAAAATGCAAACTTTACCAATTGGGAGTGTGATGAAGAAAAAATGAAGTTGACCAAACAAGGCAAAGTTTTATATATGCATTGTTTACCGGCAGATATTACAGGCGTTTCCTGCAAACAAGGTGAAGTTTCGGAATCTATATTTGAAAAGTACAGACTGACGACCTACATCGAAGCCGGATACAAACCTTATATCATTGCCGCCATGATGATGGCCAACCGGTTTGATGATCCCGGGGCGATTTTGGGAAAGTTGTTTGAGAAAGGTAAAAACAGGGTGATGATATAGAACCACAGATTACACAGATAATCACAGATTAAATCCGTGTCATCAGCGTTACATTTACAATCGTGTACTTCGGCAATCCCTGCACATCAAATCCCTCATATATATTTAAATCACAGTTTTGGTGATGCGATTTTGCTGATATCCTTTGCCTGGCTTTCGGATCCCAGACCACCAGGTCGGCATCGCTGCCTTTCTGAATGATCCCTTTTTTCGGATACCAGCCGAAGATCCTTGCGGCATTGGTTGATGTGATCTCTATAAATTCTTGCAATGAAATCCTGTTTTGGAGGACACCATGCGTGTAAAGCAAGCTCATCCGGTGTTCCACACCACCCGCGCCATTGGGGATTTTCGTGAAATCATTTTTCCCTAATCTTTTTTGTTCAAGTGTAAACGGACAATGATCCGTACCGACGGTTTGAATAATTCCATCTGCAATGGCCTGCCATAAGGCTTCCCGGTCCTCCTTTTTTCGCAGGGGTGGACTCATCACATATCTGCATGCCTGATCAAACGGTTGGTCATACAGATTTTCTTCTAAAAGTAAATATTGAGGACAGGTTTCGGCATACACCGGTTGACCTTTTGATTGGGCACCGTGGATATGATCCAACGCCTCATGGGTTGAGACGTGAACAATGTAGATCGGGCATTCAGCATGCTTAGCCAATTCGATGGCTTTTTTCACCGCATCGGCCTCGACAAAGTTGGGGCGGGAGAGGGGATGGTATCGGGGAGAGATTTTGCCTTCAGAAAGCAATTGCTGTCGGTATTTTTCAATGATCTCATCCACTTCACAATGTATGGTTACGATGCCGCCATACTTTCCAATAACTTTCATCACCTTGAAAATATCTTCGTCATTCAGTCCGATCGTTGATTGATAGGCCATATAAACCTTAAACGATTTGATTCCTTCATTGTGGATGCAGTGAATGATCTCCTTTTCAGTATGGTTCGTCCATTCCACCGGACTCACATGCAATTTAACATCGCACAGGCTTTTTTTTGCTTCCTGTTTCCTTAGATATAGTGCATCGAGGATAGACTGACCACAAAGTGGTGTTACAAAATCGATGAAGCTTGTTGTACCTCCGGCGATGGATGCCCGGCTGCCGGTTTCAAAGTCATCGGCCGAAAATCCGGCAGGGGTTGGAAGATGCAGATGTACATGGGGATCGATGCCGCCGGGGAAGATTTGGAGTCCGGTGCAATCAATTGTTTCTTCATCGCCTTCAATTGAAATGTTCTTTCTGATTTTTTTAATCTTCGAATCGGAAATTAATAGATCGTTTTCAACGAGTTGGTCGTTGATGTAGATTTGACCGTTCTTTAATAAAATATTTTTCATTTCTTGACTCGCAAAGACGCTAAGGCGCAAAGTTTTTCTATTTAATAATTCTTAATTTTTGCGTCTCTTCGACTTTGCGTGAGATTATTTAAGATTCTTCCATAACTTTTCCCCCATTTCCCTGCTAAATTCCAAAATTTCCCCTTCATTCGCTTGCGTCAATTTCTTGTCTTTTACAATTAATTTACCATCCGAGATCACATGTTGCACATGCTTCGATTCAATCCCGTAAATAAAATGGACCGTGAAATTTTCGCTGTTGAAATCCGTCGGCGTCGGGTAGTCCAGCACTACCAGGTTGTTTTCTCCGTCTCCGTTGATTCCGTTCTGATAGGTGTAATTGTGAATATTTCGGAATCGTTCATATAATTTTGCCGGGGTTGCTTTATCAATCCGCAGGCAACCAAAATAGGTTGCCTTGGCCGCCCGGAGCATATCGCTGTGCATACCATCGGTGCCCAGCATGATGTTGTCGCCCAGCCGTGCCGAACTGAATTGCCCGACATTGTTGTTTAAATTCGATTCCATGTTGACAACGATCCATGACTCCGCATTCTTCATTATATTCCGTTCTTCATCATTTAGGTGGATACAATGCACGAGGATCGACTTCGGCAGATCGGTCACTCCAAAGATTTGTAAACGATTTACCACCCGGTAACCGTATTTCTCAATACTGTCCCGTTGATCGATCCGGTCTTCTGCAACATGGATATGAATTCCTGAATGGTGTTTCTCGGCAAGGGAAACAGCCGATTTCAAAGTTTTATCACTGATGGTAAAAGACGCATGCAAGCCTACCAAACCCTGGTTATTTTTTAAATATGAATCGGTTTCTTCCAGTCCGGCGCTGGTTACTTTTTCTCCATCCCGGTCTGATATCTCATAACAGAGTAAATGTGAAACGCCAACCTTATCAAACGCTTTCGCAAGGGTTTCAAGTGAACTTTCCACAGCAAAGGGCGATGCATGGTGATCAATAACGAATGTGACGCCGTTCTTTGCGCATTCCATGGCTGTGAACAAAGCACTGGCTTCGATCATCTCCCGGTCAAGTGATTTATCGAGTTGCCACCAGACATGTTGTAATTTTTCATGAAAATTTTTCGGCGGGATAACGGGAGGTGGCATCCCTTTCGATAAGGTTGAATAAACGTGGTGATGTCCATTAGCAAAAGCTTTTGTTACATATTTCCCAAAACAATCCAGAATATCTGCATCCGGTTCATCCGCTTCACCCGGGTAAAACAACTTAATTTTACCATTATGGCCATCACCCACAAGGATATCAGCTTCTGTGAAACTGTGATTTTTCCAATCGATATAGATGGCATTTCTTAATAATAGGCTCATTGTTTGGATATTTAGTTATTCTTTCTTTTTATGGGGAGCTTAAAACGACGTATCCCATCAAATTGTGTCATTGCATTGGCGACGGCCGCTGCTGTGGGTACCATTCCAATCTCACCGATTCCCTTGGCACCATAAGGGCCCACCGGATCTTTTTCCTCAATCCCGATTACTTCCACTTCGGGCATTTCCTTCGCCCTGAGGATGCCGAGATCATTGTATTTGAAGCTGACCGGTACACCATCTTTCATGGGCAATTCTTCCGAAAGAGCATATCCCAGTCCCATATGAACAGCCCCTTGTATCTGTCCTTCAAACAACATCTTGTTCATGATCTTCCCACCATCGTGGGCTGCGATCACTTTTTTGATGTTGCCGCCATCGTCAAGGATCACCACCTGTGTAGCATATCCATAGGAGAAATGGATCACCGGCTTTTCAGTATCAGAACCGGGTTTGGAAGTCCAGTCGCACAGGAATTTGCCTTTGTAGGTTTGTCCGGCTAATTGTTTCAGGGATTTTGATTTTAAATCCGAAGCCAGTGACCTGGACGCATCCCGGATGGCATTGCCGACGAGCGCTGTTGCACGTGAACTGGTGGTCATCCCTGTTGGAATTCCGGCGGAGGTATCCACCATCACCTCAATTTTTTCAGGATCGATTCCGGTTTCCTGGTGCAGGGTTTGGATGGCCATGTTGTGCACGCCCTGTCCCATCTCCGACCAGCCATGGTGGATGATCACTTTGTTTTCGGAAACGATCTCAATTTTTACTTCGCTATCGTCAACCATGCCGTTGCCAACACCTGTGTTTTTCAGTCCGCACGCGATACCGGCAAATTTAGCTTGATGAAATTGATCTTTCACGGCCAACAATGTCTGTTTTAAACCCACACCCTGCAATTCCTGTCCCGTTGCGGTTTTGGCGCCGTTTTCCAGGGCATTGTCGTAGCGGAACTGCCAGCGGTCGAATCCACCCTGTTTGCAAATCTCGTCAATGCAACTTTCGATGGCGAACACCACCTGCGGCACCCCAAATCCGCGCATGGCGCCGGAGGGGATGTTGTTGGTGTAGATCGTATGTGCTTCGATATCGACGTTGGGCACTGTGTAAGCCCCGGTAGCATGGCCCACCACACGTTCCATCACTTTCGTCCCGACGCTGGCATAGGCTCCGGTGTCACCGTATGCTTTTAGGGTGAGGGCAGTAAACTTCCCTTTTTTATTACAGGCCAGTTCCATCTCCATCCGAACGGGGTGGCGCTTGGGATGCATGCGGATCGACTCTTCGCGGGTCAGGCGGACTTTGACCGGTTTTTGCAAAAGATACGAACACAAAGCTGCATGTCCCTGAGTGGTTAGGTCTTCTTTCCCGCCGAAACCACCGCCATTCGAAACCTGGATCACGTGCACCTTTTCCTCGGGAAGATTGAGGAAAGAGGCAATTTGTTTGCGATCTACATAAACACCTTGTCCCTGGCTGTAAAGTTTGATGCCGTCGTTTTCGGGTAGGGCAACAGACGATTCTGTTTCCAGGAAGGCATGTTCGATGCGCTGTGTTTCAAAAATTGCGTTGTATTTAAAGGGTGCGGATTCAATTTCTTTCTCAGGATTTCCAAACCGGATGCGGCAAGTTTCCAGCACATTGCTCTGTCCGTCGTGCACCTGCGGACTTTCCGGCCCTATTGCCTGCATCATATCGGTGACTGGTGTTTCGGTTTTGTATTCGATTTTAATCTTTGTAGCCGCTATTCTGGCAAGAGCCTCAGTTTCGGCCACCACCACCGCCAGCACGTCGCTGATGCAGTTGGTTCGTTCACCTATAGCTACCATCAAAGGCCAGTCTTTGAAGATCAGTCCTGAATACCGTTCACCGGGAATGTCTTTGGCGGTGAAGATTTTGCTGACGCCTTCCAGTTTTTCAGTTTCTGAGATATCAATTTTTAAAATCGTTGCACAGGGATGTTCACTGAATTTTAAAACGCCATAAAGCATCCCATCGAAATGAAGATCATTGACGAAAGGACGTATCCCAAGCGCCGTTTCGATAGATTCGTATTTGGGCAGCGGATCACCGATCATTGCCCCGGATTTTTCTGATTGGAATTCAGGATTTGATATTCGTTTAAAGGCCACTTTAATAGCATCCACGATCTTGATGTAGCCGGTGCAGCGGCAGAGGTTGGGGGAGATGGCTTTGAATATCTCTTCCCGGCCCATCAGCCTTGGCTCCCGGAACAGATGCGCCACCCGCATGATCATCCCCGGTGAGCAATAACCGCACTGAACAGCTCCTTTCTCCGAAAAAGAATGAACCAGCGCTTCCCGCACCTTTTCAGGAATGCCTTCCATCGTGGTGATTTCAGCATCTGCCACTTTCCGCATGGGGGTGGTGCAGGCCAGCCGTGGTTTCCCGTTGATCTCCACCGTGCAGGCTCCGCAGGTTCCCTGACCTGAGCAGCCATCCTTCACTGAAGTGATCTTTTCTTCCAGGCGCAGATAGTCGAGCAGACTGGTTTCTGCCGGGCCGGTGTATTGTTTTTTTTGTCCGTTTAAAGTAAAGTTTATCATTGTTTTATTGCACGCGGATGACGCTGATATTGCAGATTTTCACTGATGATTTGTGTTGATCCGCCTATCTGCCTCATGTGCGTTCCTTTCAGTCAGTTTCTTTAATTCATCAATCCCAGGTTCAATCGCCTCAGGTATTTGTAAAGATTTCTCCAACGACTTGATATCCTTCAATCCGCTACCCGTTAGCAATACCACATTTTTCGATCCTTCTGGGATTTTGCTCGATTCTTTGTATTTCAATATTCCGGCAAAAGCAGCCACGGCAGCCGGTTCAGCAAAAAGTCCGGTTGTTGAAGCGAGCTTTCTGGAAGCTTCTAATATATCTTCATCCGAAACCGTGACCCATTCACCTTTGTAATTTTTAATGAAATCCCTGGCCATGTAAAAATTCCGCGGATAATCCACCGAAATGGAATCCGCCACGGTTTGACTGGGTTTGGATTGAAACACATCATTTTCCAGGTTTCTCACCATATTGTCACTTCCCCTTGCCTGAACAGCCACGATGGTCGGCATGTGATCGATAATGCCCAGTTTCAGCAGGTCTTCAAACCCTTTATAGACCCCGGAGATGATAACGCCATCACCCACTGGCACAAAAATCCTGTCAGGAACAGTTTCTCCCAGTTGATCGAACAATTCAAATGAAACCGACTTTTTCCCTTCGATGGTCAACGGGTTGAAGGCTGTGTTGCGGTTATACCAACCGAATTCCTTGGTTGCTTTCACACTCAGATCAAAGGCATCATCATAGGTTCCTTTCACAGGAACGATCGTTGCATCGTACATGATGATCTGGGTGAGCTTGGCAATGGGTGCCGATGCCGGAACCATCACTATGGCTTTTTGACCCTGAGCCGCACAGATCCCGGCCAATGAAGATCCTGCATTTCCGGTAGAAGCCGTTACAATGGTATTGATCCCATTATCTCTCGCAAAAGCCGAAACTACGGTTGAAGCGCGGTCTTTAAAAGAAAAGGTCGGATTTTGGGAATCGTCTTTCAGATACAGATCGAAATTAAGTTCTTCTTTTGCTAACTTTCGGAAAAGATATAAAGGAGTATCTCCAACACGTAGGTTGGGAAGACTTTTCAAATCATTAATTGGAAGCAGTTCGAGCCAATGGTTTTCTTTAAAGTGGCCGAATGTCATTCCTTTATGTTTAAGGGAATCGTAGTTATAAAGCGTTTTTAAAATGCCTTTGGGTGGGAGGGCATCCGGGAAATTTGCGGAGCAGTCGGGGCACAGATAATGTATGGCATTAGAATCCAGCGCATTGCTGCAGGTTGTGCATTCGTATGTATATTTATTTCCCATTCGTATCATGTAAATTTAGGCCGAATTATTAAAATTAACTTAAAAATTCAGGCCAAAAAATTTAAGTTTTAGTTATTCATACTCCTTCAACAACCCTGTCCGCTCATTGAACTCCATGATTTTCTCATCCCACTCATCAGCTTTAGCAAATTGCGATTTCCAATAGTTGTCGTCGTACCATTGGGCATTGAGCTCTTCCACAGTTTTTCCCTGTTGCTCGATCCAGGTGAAATACTTCAGGTTGTGCATCCGTCGCTTTTCGTAATACATCATTTCGATCATATGGTCGTTTTTTAGTCCCATCAAATCGCGCTGGAAGATTACTTCTGCTTTTTGGGTATTTAGTTTGCCGTGTCGTTCCTTTTCTTCAATCAACCGCGACTGGTACATCTCCATCGAATCGGTGGCCACTGTGAATAGGGTATCATGCTCATTCATCTCAAAATATTTCGCGAGTTTGATGGTCCCCATCAGGTTGGCAATGGATGAAATGCCAAGGTACCTGAGTTTTTTCACCAATTCGGGATCTAATCCGAGTTCATCCGTCAGAAAATCTTTTCCGACAGGTTCGTTGAATAGCCGCATGATCTGAATGTTGGGCCTATCATCGATACCGGCCACCAGGTCCATGTTTTTGATGTTGTGTATCCAGGGCACATGTTTATCGCCGATGCCCTCGATGCGGTGTGCACCATAGCCGTTGTAGAGCAGGGTAGGGCATTGCAGCGCTTCCCCGGCACAGACCTTCATCAATGGATATTTTTCACGGAGATAATCAGTACAACCTAAAGTCCCGGCAGAACCCTGCGTCAGGAAAACGCCACTCAATCGGCTTTCCGGTGATTTTACCGAATTATATACCTCTTCCATAGCCGGGCCGGTTACGGCATAATGCCAGAGCGAATTGCCAATCTCCTCGAACTGGTTCAGGTTTACAATCTCATCTCCCCGCTCAGCCTTTAATTCCTTTACTTTGTCATAAATTTCCTTCACATTGCTTTCACTTCCTGGGGTAGCAAAAATCTCTGCACCCACTTTTTTTAGCCAGTCGAAACGTTCCTTTGACATCCCTTCAGGTAATACGGCAATGGATTCACAGCCCAAAAGGTAGGAATCATAAGCCCCACCACGGCAATAATTTCCGGTGGATGGCCAGAGCGCCTTTTGCCTGGTCGGATCGAACCGGCCAGAAACCAATTTCTCGACCAGGGGACCAAATGTGGCTCCAACCTTATGGGCTCCTGTTGGAAAATATTTCCCGATGAGCATAATGATGCGGGCATCCACACCGGTCAACGCTTTGGGAAGCTCTATGTAGTTGACCTTGCCAAATCCACCGCCGAATTCAACCGGCTCATTTTTCCAGGTTATACGAAACAGGTTTAGTGAATTGAGGTCCCAAAGTCCGATGCGTTTCAACTTCTCTTTGATCTTCTCGGGGATCAGTTCCGGATTGCGCATCTGTTTGTAAGTCGGAATGATGATGTGTCGTTCCCGGCAGCGCTGGATGGTGTTTTGCAGTATTTCTTCTGGATTACTCATTATTTTACAATTAAATTTTCAACTCCTGTTTTAATCATCTTCATCTCCACAGCCCTCCTCAAATCAACTTCTTTATCATTCTCTAGCTCAAAATTCAAAATGCTAAAATCACTTTTTGATAAGCTGATCTTTGAATCTGATGTAGTATAGTTAAAATTATCATTATTCTCTTTGAATTGGCT
Organism: Bacteroidales bacterium; assembly: GCA_016933115.1. GTDB lineage: Bacteria > Bacteroidota > Bacteroidia > Bacteroidales > JAADJA01 > JAADJA01. The sequence goes on from JAFGBL010000272.1 coordinate 12,261, forward strand.
GAGCTGTCCATCTTTCCTGTAAAGCAATGTATCTCCATCCAGAAAATAACAATCGTCATCTTTTTCAAAAGCGGATTTGTTCAGGTATAAATGTGGTTTTTCTTTGTAGGGTGCGCCAGAAGTGGGGCAAAAAGTATTACAGTTGCCGCATTCGTTACACCAGTCGGCAATGTGGAGGATTTGTGGTGATTGTTTGATAATAAACTTTCCATCAGGAATGATCTGTGTTTTGTTCTTGCTCCTGATCAATTTTGAAAGGCTGATTTCCTGAGGTTTCACGAAATAAGAATAAAGCGCCAGGTTGGGGCAAACAGTTACACAGGTATTGCAGAGTTCATCGCATTTTAAACAGCGGGAAGCTTCCAGGCGGGCCTGATCATCCGTCAGGGTTTGGGTAACCAGTTTAAAACTCTTCCTTTCTATAAGACTAATTTCTTCCACTTCAACAGCCCGGACTTTCTTCATTCGGCTGATCATCAGCTTTCGTGGATCGGTTTTTTGCCTTTCAGACGAAAGTTCAATTTCATAATCGATCCCTGCTTTCTTCATAATCATTTCAGAAACCTTCCGTCCGTCGCCAATGGCATTGATGGCTGTGGAGGCTCCGCGAAGCGCATCACCTCCGATAAAAACATTGGGTAGTTTCGTCTCATAAATGCCCGGAAGGGTTTTCAACATGTTGGGCTTAAGGAAATCAATTTCCGGGTCCTGGCCGATGGCCGGAAGCAATGTATCGCAGGGTACGTCAAATTCTGACCCCAGAATTTCCACCGGTTTGGGCCGGCCAGCAGCATCCATGCCTTCCAGTTTCATCCGGATACAAGTCAGTGATATGATCTTGTTGTTTTCCGCATTTACCTTGATGGGCAGCACCAGTTCCTGAATTTCCATTCCTTCTTCGATCACAGCCCTGATCTCTCCCTGATCGGCAGGCATCTGGTCCATGGTCCGGCGGTAAAGGATAGTGATCTTTGCATCCTTATCAGCCAGGCGATAAGCCGTTCGGGCCGCATCCATGGCGGTATTGCCACCGCCTATGATGGCGATGTTTTTACCTAGCTGAATCCGTTTTCCTTCTTTTACCTTAAAAAGAAAATCCAGCGGGTCGATCACACCTCCGGTTTCAATATTCTCAATTTTAAATTTTCTTGCCCTGGGGGCTCCGGTGGCAATGTAAACGAAATCAGACTTTTTCCTGATCTCCTCAAAATTACCTTTAGAAATTTCAGAATTGTAATGGATCTTCACGCCGGCCTTTTCAATCCTTTCCAGATCTTTCAGGTAGATTTCGTGGGTTAACCGAAAAGAAGGGATCGCTCCCGAAACCATGCCACCCGTCTGTGTTTTATTTTCATAAACATCCACCTGAAATCCTGCCAGCCCAAGGAAATACGCTGCACTCAGCCCGGACGGGCCTGCCCCGATGATGGCTACTTTTTTGTTGTTTTTGTTTTGTCTTTTCAAATCAAAGTTCAGCTCCTTCTCCGCAACAAATCGCTTTATCTCCCTGATCAGCAAAGGATCTTCGTAATTGATCCTGGTACATTTGGTCTGGCACAAATGGTCGCACACCATCCCGGTGGAGTTGGGGAATGGATTTGTCCGGAGGATCGAATGAAAAGAATTTGTGTCCTCGCCATGCGCAACAAAATGTAAATAATCCGGGATGTCCTGGTTGGTCGGACAGGTTTCGATACAGGGTGCGGCAATGCAATCAAAGGTCTCCAGAATACGACTGGTTTTTATCGAAGGATCCTGTATGGATGTTTTGCGGTAATCTTTCGATGAAACAACTTCTTTGGAATAGCTATCCAGGTTTTTTATAATCGCTTTTTTCTGTGCTTTCAGGTTTGAAACATTTAAGATATAGTCATCGATTGATGCCGCATTTAGTTTCTTGAATTCAGATTGAAGGTTGTCGGTATACTGGTGCAACAGTCCGTAGCCACCCGGCTTCAGAATGTCGGAACAGACCGTAACGGGCGATAATCCGCATGCCATCAAACGATGAATATAAAAAGCATTGGCGCCACCAGAAAAAGAAATATCGAGTTTTCCATCGAATTCTTTCTGGAGTCTGTAGGCCAGGTTCACAGCCAAAGGATGCAATGCCCTTCCACTCATGTACATCATTTGTTCAGTTTCTGGAAATATTGATTTGTGATTTTGGCTTTCGAGGGTATTGGTGAGTTTTAAACTAAATTGAACCTTGTTCTTTGCGGCGGACTTTTGCAGGTTTTGGATGATCTGAACCGCATCCGGATATTGCAGGTCATGTTCGAAAGCTTCATCCGGCACCGTTGTCTTAAAACCGCTTTGATCCAGAATTTGATGTAGTTTTTCTTTTCCGAGAAGGGTAGGATTTAGCTTGATCGCAGTATGCAGTTTCTTCTCTTCGATCAGGTACAACCCGATCTTTTCAATTTCATCCGGTGGACAGCCATGCATGGTAGAAAGGGTGATGTTGTTGGAAATACATTGGGGAACATTGATTTGATCAATCTCCGGATAAAGGTCGCGTATCTCATCAATTTTAGCCTTTTGCTCAAGGCTGCAATCCTTCATCTTACTGAAAAACCATTGCACATTATCCTGTAAAATCCCCTTTAGGTCGTAACCGATACTCATGTTGAAGATCGTTCCCAGTTCTTTTCCATCGAAACCCAGTTTGTGTCTCAGTAAATGGATCAAAATCCAGGCATTGAGGTATTGATCGAGCGATTCATGAATTTTCAGTTCCTGCGACCATTCGCAATTGTAGCCCTCGTCCTGCATATCGATACACGGTTTGGCTACACCGATCTCATCAAGTGTTTGTATGGTTTTTAATTCAATGTAACGCGCACCGCAAAGCCAGGCAGCCACGATGTTTTGCGCCAGTTGGGTATGTGGTCCGGCCGCAACACCAATGGGTGTTTCAAGCAATTGCCCGAATCGTATAAGCCGGAATGGATCGTTTTGATCAGGTCTGAAAAAGACCTCCTCAGGTATTCCAAAGAATTGACCCTTTGCATCTATCTGATCCAAAATAAGCTTTGTAAGCTGCCGAAACGGTATGATTGAGAATTTATCGGTCACCCCTTTGTTATTGAACAAACAGCAAATCTACAAATATTCGTAGTTTTGAAAACCTGAAAGGTAAATTCTATAAACAAAATAGATGTTAAAAAATGGATTTTTATTCTGACAGGCCGGCTGTTGTGATTTTAGCTGCGGGATTATCCGGTCGCATGGGTGTACCGAAGCATGATCTGCGTTTTTCAGAGGAGGCAACTTTTCTTGATCATATCATCCGCGTGTATCAAAAGTTTATGGCCTCACAAATTGTGCTCGTGATCAATGACCGGGATGATTTCAGCAGGTATTATTACGAAAAGGGTCTGAAAATCGTTATCAATAAACACCCTGAATTTGGAAGGTTTCATTCGATTCAACTTGGTTTGAAAGAAATTAAAGATGTTTCTGTGTTTATACAGAATATTGACAATCCTTTTGTATCACCGGGTTTGTTAATGACTTTGGAAAGAGAAATTGAAGAAGCGCATTATGCGGTTCCTGTTTATGAGGGGAAGGGGGGGCATCCGGTACTTTTATCTCAAAAAATCGTTCAGAAAGTTGAAGAAAATTATAAAAAGGATGAGCAGCTAAATAATGTATTGAAGAATTTTGATCGAAAGGATGTTCCGATGCATGATCCTTATATTTTGGTGAATATCAATACGGAGGAGAATTACCGGAAATACTTTACTCATGTTTAGTACGCAGATGACGCGGATTGAGCGGATAATCACAAATCCATGTAAATCTGTAATATCTGTGTCATCCGCGTTCCATCCTCTCCCTGATCTTTTCAATCGATTCTAAAATAACCTCATTCGTCGCCGGCAGGGAAAACTCCGGTTCGAACCGGTGATTCCCCACAGCAGATATCGCATCCTTGATAGCCAGCCATACCGACAACGCCAGCATGAAAGGCGGTTCACCCACCGCTTTACTCTGTTTAATGGTGTTGGGATTGGGGACATTTTTCAGAAAGTCCACCCTGAAATCTTTTGGAATATCCTGAATAGTGGGAATTTTGTAGGTATCAGGAGAATGGTTGAGGAGATTGCCGTTTGCATCGTATTTCAAATCCTCCGTCGTAACCCAGCCAAGTCCCTGCACAAAACCACCCTCAATCTGGCCCATGTCAATGCGTTCGTTTAAAGATTTTCCTGCATCATGAAGAATATCGGTTCGCAGGACTTTGGCACATCCGGTCAAAGTATCAACTTCGACCTCCGTAACGGCCATTCCGAAAGCAAAGTAATGGAAAGGATGTCCTTTCCCTTTCGCCTTGTCATAATGGATGTTGGGCGTTTTGTAAAAACCGGTGGCACTCAGGCTTATTTGGTTAAGATAAGCCAGGTTGATGAGCTCGGGAAAAGGGATCTTATTTTCAGAATGCTTGGTATCAAAAACAAAATTATTTTCAAATTGGATATGATTGGGTTTTGAATTTCCCTTAAAAGCAACTTTGGCCGCTATCTTCGACAACCGGTTTTTTAATTTACCCATGGCATTTTTAACTGCCATGCCGTTCAGGTCGCTGCCGCTGGAGGCTGCCGTAGCCGAAGTGTTAGGAACTTTAGAGGTGTTAGTTGCCGTGACTTTAATAAACCTGGGGTCAATCCCGAACTCAGAAGCAGCCACCTGTAAAATCTTGGTATGCAATCCCTGGCCCATTTCCGTACCACCATGGTTTACCTGAACCGTACCGTCTTTATAAATATGGACCAGGGCTCCGGCCTGGTTGAGGAAAGAAGTGGTAAAAGAAATGCCGAATTTAACAGGTGTGAGCGCTAAACCGCGCTTGGTGAATCGGTTAAATTGGTTGAATTGGTTAATTTGGGATCGTCGTTCAAAATATTCTGATGTAGAAATTAATTGTTCGTAAAGTGCTGTCAAACGATTATTCTCGACTTGCTGGCCGTAATGGGTTGTGTTATCTTTATCTTCTTTATAGAAATTGATTTTCCTGATCTCAAGCGGATCTTTTCCTAAATACCGTGCGATCCGGTCGATGATATTTTCGATGACAGCCATTCCCTGAGGCCCGCCAAAACCGCGGAAAGCGGTATTTGAGGGAAGATTGGTTTTCCAGGTATTTCCAACCACTTTCAGGTTCGGGATAAAATAGGCATTGTCGATGTGGAACATGGCCCGCTCGGTGATGGCCATGGTGAGGTCGGTGGAAGAGCCGGCATCAAGATTGAGATTAACATCCAATGCGTGAATTTTCCCGTTTTTATCAAAACCGACTTTATAATGATTCAGTGTCCGATGGCGTTTGCCGGTCATGATCTGGTCCTCGTCGCGGTTAAGGCAGATCTTCACCGGTTTGCCGGTGACTTTGGCCAGCAGTGCCGACCAGGCAGCTACATGGTTGGCCTGGGTTTCTTTACCTCCGAAAGCGCCGCCCATGCGTCGCACTTCCACTTCTACTTCATTCTTTTGGATACCCAGCACTTCGGCAACAATGGTTTGCGTTTCGGAAGGATGCTGGGTAGAACTGTAAACCTTAATCTCTTTGTCTTCGCCCGGGACAGCAAGGCAGGACTGGGTTTCGAGGTACCAGTGTTCCTGGCCGCCGGTTACCAGGGAGCCTTGCAGTACTTCATCCCTTTCCGAAAAACCTTTCACAAGATTGCCGCATTCGATTTTTCGGGGAGGAGCCAGCCGGTTTCCCTTTTGAATACTGGTTTCAAGTTCGAGTATGGCTTCAAGAGATTCGTATTTTATCGCAATTTGATTTTCAGCTTCACGGGCTGCATCTTTGGTTTTGGCAGCGATCAACGCCACAGCCTGACCGATAAAAGTCACTTCCTCATCTGCCAGGCAGATTTCATCATGAACCACCGGCCCCATTTGATTTTTACCGGGGATGTCTTTCGCAAGAATGATGGCCTCTACATCTTTAATCTTTAAGGCTTTTGACACGTCAATGGAAGTGATCCGCGCGTGTGCCTGACGGCTGTACACCACATGGCCTTCAAGTGTCTGGCTGGTGGCTTGCATGTCATTCACATACACCGATTCACCGGTGACATGCTTGTGGGCGCTATCGTGCGGTAGAAATTTCATCTTTTCTTTCTTCAAAAAATTTTAACAACAGATTTTTGGCTGCCAGTTTCCTGAATTCCGCACCTGAACGGGCATCGGAAATTGGTTGAAATTCCTCTTTCAGGAATTTCATCGCTTCTGTAACATTTGTTTCATTCCAGACTTTTCCTGTCAGAAATGCTTCGGTTTGTTTGGCTCTTTTTGGCATTGCTGCCATCCCGCCAAAAGCCAGGCAAATATCCTTCACTTTCCCATGGTCAAGATTTAGCCTGAACCCGGCACTTACCGTCGAAATGTCGAGGTCTTTTCGTTTGGAAATTTTGTGAAACCAGATATTCTGATGTTTTGGGATGATCACGGAATAGATCAATTCACTGGGTTTCAGGTCGGTTTGGCGGTATCCTTTAATAAAATCTTCCAAATTAAGGGTTCGTTCTCCGCTTTGATCAATGAGCTTAATTTTCGCATCATAGGCAAAAAGCAAAGGTAAAGTATCACCAATGGGAGAGGCTGTTCCGATGTTTCCCCCCAGGGTGGCCAATTCACGAATCTGTTTGGAAGCAAAAACCTTTAACATTTCATGGAATGCCTGAAACTGTCCGTTCAGTTTTGATTTGATAGATTCAAGGGAAAGGCCGGCACCGATCTCAACCTGGTCGTCTTCTTCTTTGATGAATTTTAATTCCTGCACCGCAGACAAATCGATTACTTTTGGAATAAGCTCAAACTTTTTTGTTTGTTTCAGGGCAACATCCGTGGAGCCATTGATGACCATTGCATCATAATGTTCAGATAAAAATTCAAGTGCACTTTTCAACGATTTGGGCTGGATGTAGGTTTGTCCTTCGATATTTATGAATATGTCAGAATGATCTGATTTCAGGTTTGCCAATTCCTTCTTTATGAAATTTTCTTTTTCCGAAAAATGGTCAGGCTGTCCGTTGGAAACTTTCAAAGCCGCATGCAGGATGGGCTGATAACCCGTGCAGCGGCACAAATTCCCGGTCAGTGCGTCTTCAACTATTTCTCGGGAAGGATTTACGTGCGATTTTTGTAAGGCAAAGATCGACATCACAATGCCAGGTGTACAAAATCCGCACTGACTGCCGTTCAGGTCGACCATGGCCTGCTGCACCGGATGGAGGATTGTTTTATTATCCTTTTTTTGAGCAAGGTTTTCAATGGTGATGAGCTGTTTCCCATCGATCATGGGTAGAAAAATCAGGCAGGAATTAACGGCCCGGTAAATCATTTTCCCCGAGTTGTCGGGCTCTGCCATTACAACCGTGCAGGCGCCGCAATCGCCTTCGGCACAGCCCTCTTTCACCCCTTTATGGTTGGGAAATGAGCGCAGGTAATTCAGAACAGTGATCGTGGGTGAAAACCGTTCTTTCTCAAAATCAACGGTAACCGTTTTACCATCCAGTATAAATCGAACCGTTTTCTGAAGCGCTGCCATCACTTGTTTTTTGAATTTTTTACGTCGATCAGTTTAGCAAGGATACTAACTGCGATCTCTTCCGGGGTTTGCGCATTGAATTTGATCCCGATGGGCATGTCCACCCGGTCGATCTCCTGTTGTGTGAGGATGTTTTCTTCCAAAAAGCGTTTTTTGGCCAAAGCCACTTTGTTTTTACTTCCGATCATACCAACGTATGCCGAAAGCTTTTTAGCACATAAGGCCAGCACATTTTCGTCGTATTTGTGCTTGGGTGTGGTGATCACAATGTAGGCAGTTCTACCGAATTTCATCTCGTTGGCTGCTTCTACAAAATCCAGCTGAATGAATTTGTATGGTTTTCCTTCAAAACCTTTTAATATTTCTTCCCGTGGATCTATGAGGATGATCTCAAATCCAAATTTAGAAGCCAGATCTGCCAGGGCTTTTCCCACATGACCGGCACCGAAAATATAAAGCTGGTCATCAGGTAAAATGGGTTCGATGTAAACCTCAGCATAACCACCGCAATGCATACCAAAGTCATCATCCAGGTTGTAACTAAATTTTTGGGGCGAACCAGATCCGATAACCTTTGTGGCATCTTCCATCACTTTCAGTTCCAGACTTCCACCACCGATGGTGCCATCGATGGTTTTATCTTCAAAAACGATCATTTTTGATCCGGGCTTTCGTGGCGATGAACCTTTTGTTTCAACAATGATGCACAGGGCGGCTTTTTTGCCCGATGCCTTAATTTGCCTGATGTTTTCTAAAATATCTTTCATATCCCTCTTTAACTCTGTATCCTATGGGATGCCTGTTTTTATATGCCGGTTCCACCAGCTCCCTGATCACCTCATAAATCCTGATGATGTGCTCATTTTGCTCCAGGGCATTGGCTTCAAGCGCTTCCACCTTCTCCAGCAATTCTTCATCGCGGGTGATCAGGTTGCGCATTTTCACAAATACCCGCATGATCTGAATGTTGACCTGGACGGCTGTTGGACTCCTCAATACTCCTGAAAGCATTGCAACTCCCTATTCGGTATATGCCATCGGAGGATACCTTGTTCCTCCCCAACTTGAGGTGCAATTTTTGCACTTCAAGATTTCGAGTTCTTCTTTTGTCAAAACAAACATAAAATCATCAAGGAACCTTTCAATATTATTTCTGACCTGACGCTTTAGAAACTTGGGTTCAACTCCATACAAGGCTGCTAAGTCAGCATCAAGTAAAACTTTCTGATCTCGGATTTTAAAAATCTTATCAGCAGTAAATTCTTTTTTTGGTGCTAATTCTTCCATTTTTTTAAGCTTGAGGTCACAATCAGTGACCTCAAGATTTGTTGGTTATAATGATCGTATTATTGATACTTCGTATAAAATTCCAAAAACCTGTTGGCAATGGCTTCCCAGCTATATTCATCGATGATCAACTGATGGGCTGCTTTTCCCATTCGCTGCCTGTATTCATGGTCTTTCAGGATTTTGATCATTGCCTGCGCAAATCCTTCTTTATTCGTAGGATCGATCAATAATCCGTTTTTTTCGTGGGTAATAGCATTGCGGATTCCTCCGAATTTGCTCGCTACCACCGGCGTTCCGCAAGCCATGGACTCCTGGGAGGTCATGCCGAAAGGTTCAAACTGTGAAGGCAATACAAAAAGCTGGGCTTGCTGATAATATTGTGTCATCATTTTGTCAGGGACGTATCCGATGAATTCAACGCGATCATCCATATCCTCTTCAGCAACGATTGCGTGCATTTTATCGAAAAGTTCTACCTCACGTGGTTTAGGGTTGGGCGATCCGCCACCGATGACGAGATCTACATCAGGAATTTCGTCTTTCACCAGTGCAAAAGCCCTGAGCAGATGATCATGTCCCTTATTGGTGTCGATGCGGCTCATGCAATAAATGTATTTATCCGGTAGGTTGGAAGGCTTTTTGAAATCTTTTTCTGTAGGTAAATTAAACCGCTCAATATCAACTCCCGGTGGGATAATTTCAATATTTCCAGCATCAAATGCATATAGTTCTTTCAGTTTTTCATGCTGCACTTCGGAGGTAAGTGTTTGACCATTTACTTCTTTAAATATTCTGAGTTCCTCCGAAACACGGTGTTCAAAATTGAATTTTTTCTCCATTTCTTCAGTATCACCTCCCATCTGGTCCCTTTTCCAGGCTCCCAGTGAATGAGCCGTAAAATAAGCAGGTTTATTCATGGCTTTTGCCAATATAAGTGTCACAATCCCTGCATCAACATAATGGCCATGATATAGATCGTAATCAAGGCCCTTCTCATGCACATAATTCATCATGTTGGTAGCCAGTTCTGGCAATAATTCATAAATGAATTCTTTTGGCCTGAACTTCCAGGGGCCGGCATGAATCCTTATTACCCGTACATCAGGATATCCGGGCACCGGATCTTCCTGTTGTTTTTCGCGTTCGAACCAACGGGTGAAAATATCAACCTTGATCCCTTTTTTTGCCATGGCCTTGGCCAGTTCCAGTACGTACACCACCTGCCCGCCTGTGTCGGTGCGGCCTAACTGTGGAACAGGGTCAAAATATCCATGGGTACTCAACATTGCAACGCGTATGAAGTTTTTCTTGCTCATTATTTAATTTTTTGGTTTACAAAAGATCCGAATGAAAATTTATAAACAATACGGAAACCTCCATTATCCAGACTTACTCACATTCCAGTTTTTGGAAATGACAATGTCAGCAAGGGCTTTATGTTTAGAAATGATTTCGTGTTCAATCGTCAGGATACGGTCAAGAAACTCATCTTGTTTCTCACGGTTACGTTTTTTTCTCGATTCGAAGGTGTCCAATTTATTACGGTCGATGAAAACGCGGCAATCGACATTCTTTATCAGCGTGGTATAGGTGCCTTCTGCGATCAGAACATGATATTTCGAAAAATCCACCTTTTCTTCACCGATTTTATCAGCATTGAAGTCGACCAGTGGTTTAGTTACCGGATTTTTACCTGCAATTGCATCAGCAATGTTGTCGTCCAGCAAATCAAGCCTAACTTCTTCGGGCCCGACCCATGAAATGTCCTTTTCACGCTGACGTGCGTTGGTTTTAGGAGGATATACGAAATAATCGTCCTGCCCGAATACAAAAGCTTTTATCCCGTGTTCCGACAGTTTTTCTGCAATCGAAATACCCACTTCAGATTTGCCGGCTCCCGATTCACCGGCTACCGTAATTACATATTTTTTGGAAGAATTTTTAATATCTTGAATGATCATAACAACAACCTGACTGGCGGCCTTTCTGTGTTTTTCGTCAATAATAAGAATATCGCCTTTCATAATGAGAAAAATTAGCTTTTTTCAAAAATACAATAAATTAAATTAATTCGTTGCACTGGTTGACAATACCATGTTTTGGTATCAAACAAAGAATCAAAATCAGGGTGAATTATTATTTACTAATATTGAAAAAAAGTAATTGGCGGTTGACTTGATATTTCATTCAGATATGATTTTAGGAAATTGAAAGGGAAAAATTTCGAATCGAAAAATTATTTAAACAGGCTTAAGGAATATAGCCCTGAGCAGTTGCTGAAACCTTAAAACCTTTTATCGAATCGGCCTGGAACAAATTGCCATTTACAAAAATGGAGACTGAAACTTCACTGGTATCAACTATAGTGAGAG